>CAYVFB010000035.1:0-29709 GCA_964450305.1 uncultured Ruminiclostridium sp. | reverse complement strand
GCATTGGAGCAGGCTGTCCAGCGCAATGTCAACTGGAAAATAGTCGCACAGCAATGCGGTGATTTCACAAGGGCAAAAGCTTATGAAGTGATGAGTGCCATTTTGAAACGAACAAAGGATATTGACGTTGTTTACTGCGAGAATGATGGTGAAGCGCTTGGAGCGATTGACGCAATGGAAGAGGCAGGCCTAAAATGCAATGCGCAGGATGGTGTGATCGTTATCTCGTTTGATGCGACAAAGCTTGCCCTCGAATACTGTATGCAGGGAAAAATCGCCGTGGATGTGGAATGCAATCCGCTGCAAGGTCCTTATGTGGAGGATCTTATTCAAAGACTACAGCGGGGAGAGCCCACCGACAAGAATGTGTTTATCGAGGAAACACTGTTCGATTGCTTCACCATCACTCGGGAAATGATTGATGAGAGGAAATATTAAAAGGTCGTTTTTTTACGGAAAACAGGTAGAAATTTTACGATTTAGTTTCGCTGTAAACCGGGTAAAATTTTCAGGTAGTTCACTATCTCATCGAGGTCGTTGAAATTCTTACGCAGTTCATTCCCGGGTATTGTTTTTCTTTTTTCCTATATGTTATACGTATAGATGAAGGTATTTCTTCAAATCATTGCGTATTTAGAAAGGATGGGAAAAAATGAAAAAGTTTCTTGCACTCGTTTTTGTTGCAACATTGCTCATCAGCTGCCTGAGCGCATGCGCACCGGTAACAGCGCCGTCAGGTCAGGGCACACAAGCTCCTGCTGGAGACAAGCTGATTCGTGTTGGCTTTGCACAGTGTAAAGCCGATGAGTCCGACTGGCGTAAAGCAAACACCAAGTCCGTTCAGGAAGCCCTCAGCAAAGAGAATGGCTTCGATCTGATCCTTGCCGACTCCAACAACGATGCCGCAAAGCAGGTATCCGACGTTCAGGGTTTCATCGATCAGGAAGTTGACTACATCATTATCGCTGCCGTTAACGCCGATGGATGGGATACCGTTCTGGGCAATGCAAAGAAAGCCGGCATCCCCGTAATCCTGATGGACCGTACCATCAACGCCAGTGAAGATCTTTACAACTGCTGGCTGGGCGGCGGCTTCTACAACGAAGGTGTAAAGGCTACCGATTGGATGGGCAAGAGGTTTGCAGGCGGCAAGCAGGCAAATGTTGTTCATCTGCAGGGACAACTGGGAGCTTCTGCTCAGGTTGGACGTACCGAAGCTCTTGAAGATGGCATTGAAAAGAACAGCAATTGGAAGCTTCTTGCTCAGCAAACAGGCGAATGGAGCACCGATACTGCAAAAGAAATCATGGCTTCATGGATCCAGCAGTATGGCGACGATATCAACTGCGTTTATGCTGAAAACGACAACATGGCCGATGGTGCCATTCAGGCTTTGGAAGAAGCCGGCAAAAAGGTTGGCGGAGATGACGGTGTAGCCATTATTTCCTTCGACGCAAACAGAGCATACCTCCAGATGACACTGGAAGGCAAGATCAACTGTAATGTGGAATGTAATCCTTTGCTTGGCCCTGGCGTAGCAGCTCTGATCAAAAAGATCGAAGGCGGCGGACAGCCCAACAAGAAGGAATCCATTGATGAAACAGCCTTCTATTATGACACCATTACTCAAGAAGTCATTGATGCTCGTCCATACTAATCTGTGAGAGGCCGCGTACATACGGACTTTTCAAAAAAATCTACTGGAGTTCATTGACTGGTTCGGGGAGATTCTGTTTCTCCCCGAACCAATATTCAATATAAACCTGCATGGAAGACCTATACAACTGAACAATGGTATATATCAGGATAATTCGCTATATATCTGTAAGGAAAGCCAACTATTTTCCTGTGTAGCATCCTGAAGTATTTATGAACTGAATTCAATAAAGGAAATCCCGTATTTCCTTTTCTGAATTCAATTCATACCACCCAATGAAACCCGGATCCTATGTTATTGCTTAAAACTACAGTAAATTGAAGGTGGTCATACATCATGAGTATGGAAAAGTCTGGAGCAAACAATTTGGTTATGACCGGTATCGGCAAGACGTTCCCAGGTGTTCGTGCGCTGAACAATGTTGACTTTAAGCTGCGCTGCGGCGAGATACACGCGCTGATGGGAGAGAACGGGGCCGGTAAGTCAACCCTGATCAAGGTGTTGACCGGGGTCTATATCATGGACGAGGGAAGCATCCGGCTGGATGGAGCCCCCGTTGTGATCCGCTCACCACAGGATGCGCAAAAGCAGGGAATAAGCACCGTATACCAGGAAGTAAACCTGTGCCCAAACCTCACGGTAATGGAAAATCTCTTTATAGGGCGCGAACCGCGAAAAATGGGCTTGATTGACTGGAAGCAGATGAGTCATGATGCATCCGAATTGCTGCAAAGGCTGAATATCTCGGCAGATCCTGCGGCGCAGCTGGACAGCTGCTCCATTGCCATTCAACAGATGATCGCGATTGCGCGCGCAGTGAATACGAAATGTAAATTCTTAATTTTGGATGAGCCTACCTCATCATTGGATGCCGATGAGGTGAAAAAGCTTTTCGCACTAATGAGACAGCTGAAGGAAGACAACGTGGGGATTATATTCATCACCCATTTTTTAGATCAGGTCTACGAAGTCTGTGATCGCATCACGGTGTTGCGCAATGGCGAGCTGGTTGGTGAGTATGAGGTTGAAAACCTGCCCCGTTTAGAGCTTGTGAAAAAAATGATGGGTAAGGAAATTGAGGTTCTTTCAGATCTCTTGGTTGATAAAGATTCAGCGACGTTTGAAGGTGAGGTTCCGATGGTGGAGGCCCGTGATTTATCAAGTGGTTCTTCCATGGTGGCTCCCTTCAGCCTGAAAATGTATAAAGGCGAGGTTGTGGGTTTTAGCGGCCTGCTGGGTTCAGGCCGAAGCGAGCTGGTTCGGGCGATATATGGCGCAGACAGGGCGGTTCAGGGGCAAATGTACATAAAAGGAAAAAGCACACGGATCAAAAAGCCTCTGGACGCAATGGAGCAAGGCATGGCCTATTTACCGGAGGACAGAAAAGCAGACGGCATTTTTGGAGAGCTTTCGGTTAGGGAAAACATCATCATTGCCCTTCAGGCTAAGCAAGGGATATTTAAACGCCTTACGCACAAAGAAATGGAGCAGTATGCCGATGAGTATATCCAGCTGCTCAACATTAAGACTGCCAGCCGGGAAACGCCAATGAAAAGCCTTTCGGGCGGCAATCAGCAAAAGGTCATACTGGCCCGATGGCTTCTGACCAATCCGGAATTCATGATTCTGGACGAGCCTACCCGCGGAATTGACATTGGTACAAAAACAGAAATACAGAAGCTGATTCTGAAGCTTGCCAGCGAAGGAAAAAGCGTCGCTTTCATCTCTTCCGAGATGGATGAAATGATTCGGACATGCTCGAGAATGGTGGTCATGCGCGACCGGTGCAAGGTCGGAGAGCTGACCGGGAGCGAGCTGAATCAGAGTACAATCATGCGAACCATAGCAGGAGGTGACGCAGAGTGATGAAGATTTTTGATCATGGAGATAAATCTCTAAAACCTTCATTCGGGTCGCTGGCCAAAAGCCTTTTCAGCAGCCGTTTAACCTTCTCTTTGTTGGTTTTGCTGGTAGTATTGGTTCAGAATATCTTAACAACACCGTCGTTTTTCAAAATAACCATCACCAATGGTTTATTATCCGGCTATATTCCGAATATTCTGGATGAAGCCAGTGAATTGATTATTGTCACATTGGGCATGACGCTGGTTACAGCAGCATCCGGAGGCCAGGATATCAGTGCCGGTTCCATTATGGCAATTGCGGCCAGTTTTTGCGGGTTGCTTCTGAATGGAGCGGAGTACAGAACCGATGTCTTTCATAGTCCATACATTCTGGCACTGATTGTCGGCATCCTCGGCGGAGCGCTTTGCGGTGCTTTCAATGGCTTTTTGGTATCACGACTGAAAATGCAGCCCATGATCACCTCGCTCATTCTGTTTACGGCGGGGCGTTCTATTGCAAAACAAATCACCCACGGACAGACTATTTACATTATGAACCCGGTATATAAATATCTGGGGGTTCAAATACCCGGTGTTCCGATCAGAACCACCATTCTTGTCAGCATTTTGATGGTCGTTATTGTTGTGCTGTTAACAAAGCTGACGAGCCTGGGGCTTTATATTCAGAGCGTTGGGATTAACGGTTCTTCAGCTCGTCTTGTTGGGCTGAACTCCGATACCATTAAATTCATGGTGTTTGTAATCTATGGCGCATTGGCCGGGGTAGCAGGGCTTGTTGGTTCAAGCAGCGTAGGAAGCGTGAACTCCGGAGAGCTGGGTCTGGGGGTTGAGATGGATGCAATCCTGGCGGTAGCGTTGGGCGGGAACATGCTTGGTGGCGGTAAATTCAGCATAGCAGGTTCAGTCATTGGCGCATATACCATCCAGGCGATCACAACGACTTTATATGCCATGAGTGTGCGCGCCGATCAATTGAATGTGTTCAAAGCATTCATTATCATTGTAATCATTGTTGCCAGCAGTGATGTGTTCAAGGAAAAGATTAAGAAACTGACCCGCAGGATATTCACAAAGAATGTGGCTGTTGGAGGTTAACACAATGAAAAAAACCAAAAGCATTGGTTCAGGTTCAGACCTTTCCATGAAGCATAAAAGCTTCAGCAATACAGGAATATTGTTGTTCATTACGATTTCTCTGTTCGTTCTTCTTTATGTGATTTCGTTGTTGCTGTTTACAGAAAGCAACTTTGCAAAATACTCAGTCTTTTTTAACCTGTTCAATAACAAGGCCTATCTTCTGATGCTTGCACTTGGGTTAACCGTTGCGATGATAACCGGCAGCATAGACATCTCTGTGGGCGGAGTAACAGGACTAATCAGTATGGTCATCGCTACAATGCTGCTGAATAACAGCGTAAGTGCCATATGGACAATACCGGTTGCGTTGGCGATAGGGCTTGCATTTGGCATCGTTCAGGGCTATTTGGTCGCTTACATGGAAATCCAACCGTTTATTGTAACCTTATCCGGAATGTTTTTTGCACGCGGAATGATCAGCGTGATTAACCCAAAGTCCGTACCCATCTCAAACGAAATGTTTATGGGCTGGTCCAGTGCGAAGCTATATATTCCCTTTTTATACAATGTACGCAAGAATGGAACCCATGATGTAGCGTATCTGACACCTGCAGCCATCGTGGCTATCATCGTTTTAATCGTTATTATCGTCATGCTCAAAAGAACGAAATTTGGTCGTTCCCTGTACGCTGTGGGAGGAAACCCACAAAGCGCTTTACTGATGGGGATCAATGTCAAGAAAACGAAATTCATGGCGCATGTGCTTTGCGGTGTACTGGCAGGTATAGGGGGTCTTCTTTACACCCTTTTTGCTCCTTCAGGCAACCCAGGAAACGGGTACGGTTATGAAATCGATGCCATTTCTTCCAGCGTTATCGGCGGCGTTATGCTGTCAGGGGGCGTAGGGCTGCCCATCGGTACTTTTTTCGGGGTGCTGATCAATGCGCTGATAGAACGTGTCGTACCGTTGCTGGGCATCGTGGATGCGTCCTGGCCAAGAATCATCACCTCGGCATTTCTGTTTGCCTTCATTGTCATTCAAAGTGCATTTTCCGGCACTGGTAAAAAGGGAAGCATTAAACTGCAGCTGCCGGGCTGGGTGAAACTAAAGCGTAAAACGGCAGAAAAAGGGTAGCCCAAGCACTACGTTAAGAGAGGGAGATTATTCAATCAATTCAATACGATACAATAAGAATATTGGTTTAGCTGAGCTTTGATTCGGGTATATATTATACATAAAATATGGTTTTGGAAAAACATATGTACCAACACCGGGAGGGGATTTCATGAGGTTTTTCAATTCGATAAAGTTCAGGTTAATCCTGATTCTTTTATGCGTATCGCTCATTCCATTGCTTATTCTTGCCTCTTATCAATTATCGCAATATATGTCAAATACCACTGAGAACATAAAAACACAAGAAATCGAGACTGCTCGATCCAATGCAAAGCTAATCGATTCATGGATCAGTTCAAAGGTTATGCAGCTCACCGAGCTATATAGCGCTTATCCGGAGTTTTCCGGTTTAAGTATGGAAGAGATCATGCATATCCTGAAGATCGTCAATCAATCCGATCCCGAAGTTGAAACGTCTGTAGTGGCCGATAAAGATGGAAACTGCATCATTGATAATTATACTTCACGGCCCAATATGGCAGATAAGGAACATTTTATTACCGCGAAGCAAACAAAAAAACCTGCGATCAGTGAGATCATGGACAGCGACAGATCAGGTGCCAGAATCATTGCCATAGCAGTCCCTATACTGGATGAATCGGAAAACTTTTTAGGCATTATACAGAGCAATGTAGTTGTCAAGGCGATGGAAAACACCATTGGTACCGTTAAGATAGCAGAATCCGGATATGCCTGGCTGATGTCAGACTCAGGGAATATCATATTCCATCACGCATGGCAATACATTGGTAAGAATTATAAAGAGCTTGCCAATCATGCAACTAAAGCAGCAGCCTTTGATGAAGGTGTCATTGTTCAGGACAGCGGTTTCATGCAATACCTGGAAGATGACGGCACGAAAATGGTTGGAGCATATGCAACCGTTCCGACAACTGGTTGGAAAGTAATTGTGAATGCGCCTTCAAAAGAAGTGTATCAGCAGGTGGATAAAACAAATATGGTTACAATCATATCGGTTGTGGCCGCGGCTATTATTGTAGCAGTGATTTCAATCTTTATCGCCAACCTTATTTCAAAACCGATAAAAATGGCTGCCGATCATCTGAATACACTGGCAAAAGCCGATTTCACCAAGGAGTTGCCAGACGATTATATGAACAGGAAGGATGAAATCGGGGTTCTGATGAAGTCGGTCAATGTTATGAACAAATCAATCAGAACCGTGATCAATGATGTCATCAGCGAAACTGTAAACGTTAAAGAGAACATTCTCATATCATCGGACAATATCGCTGAACTATCCGAGAGAATCGCCGAGGTATCAGCCACCACCGAACAAATTTCCGGGATGACCCAGGAAACAGCAGCCACGACCGAAGAGATGAATGCCACATCCAGTGAAATTGAGGACGCGGTAGTTACTATGGCCGAAAAAGCAAAGAGCGGATCAGAGCTAGTCGGTGTTATAAGCAAACGTGCCCAGGACCTGAAGGAAAATGCAATTCTTTCACAAAACACGGCTCACAATATTCGCAATGATATTGATTCAGAGATGAAAAAGGCAATCATACAATCCAAAGCAGTAGAGAAGATAAATGTGCTTACAAAGTCCATACTGCAAATTACCGAGCAAACAAACCTGCTTTCGCTAAATGCCGCAATTGAGGCTGCCAGGGCAGGAGAGGCGGGCAAGGGGTTTGCGGTAGTAGCTGGTGAAGTCCGAAAGCTTGCGGAAAGTTCAAAGAACACCGCCAATAAGATCCGGGATGTCATCAGGGAAGTGATAACATCCGTTGAAGATCTTGCATCCAGTTCGGAAAAAGCTTTAAATTTTATTGACACAAAGGTTATCAGCGATTACGAAATAATGGTTGGAATAGGGGAACAGTATCACAACGACGCAGCCTCGATTCAGGACATTGTCACCGATTTTTCAGTAACTTCCGATCAATTGCTTGCTTCCATACAGACTATGGTTAAAGCTATTAATGAGGTCGCCGCTTCAAACAGCGAGGAAGCTCAAGGAACACAAGATATTTCTCAAAAAGCTCTGGATGTCATGAAGAAAGCGGACGAGGCTTCGAAGTTAATGATAGCGGCCAGGCAGAGCTCAGAGACTTTGGTACAGAGTGTTTCAAAGTTTAAAGTATAGCATTCACAAGCTTAATCGAAGCTACAACCCCCAGGTGCTGTATGGTTTGCTTACCAGGCTGGAATTGCGATATCTTCTATCATATGACACTTCTTCACCGATAAAAGGTGGTTTGTCAAATGCCTGATCTTCGCTTTCCAGCTCAATTTCAGCCAGCACCAGGCCTTCGTTGTCATTCAGAAATTCATCGATTTCCCAGGTAAAGCCTTTATATTCTACTTTATACCGATATTTTTCAATGACCGCCATCCTGCAGAGCTCCTGAAGCATGTTCAAACCGTCCTGCAGGGGGATTTCATATTCAAACTCCGAACGGGATATCCCGGTGGTGGCACCCTTAATGGTCAACAGAGCCTTCTGGCCGATAATCCTGATTCTGACAGAGGGACGGAAGGACAGATAGCCCTGTTGGTATAAAATACCTTCTGCAAGCTGTTTGTAGGACTGGTCAAGAACCAGAAACTTTCTTTCAATCTCTTTTGGCATAGACATCCCCCTCAATTCAAATGCGGTGTTGCTCCTGCTATGAGTGCTTAATATATGTTCGCGGACCGTTAGTACTTGTCAAACAGATACTAGGCGATAAATTTCTTTAGTTTTGTCATCACTTCGGGTACCTCACGTCTATCAAAGCAAAGGGTGTGTATTCCTTAACCAGTATATCACACTGTGGTCTTAGGATAAAAGAAACTGTTCATGGTATGATGTGTATAAAATATTTATAAAAATGCAGTATCCTTCATGTAACCCTATTCAGCTTTTAACTCGTTGAAACTGAAGCTTCGCTGGTATGGTGTGATGCAATAAGAGCCTTGCCGCGGCTGGCGGTAAGGTTCTTATTACAGATGTGATGGTTCTGCCAAAGCAAAACCTGCTATTAATGATGTCTTGTACTTGCTTCGGTCATTATTTGGTAACGGAACTATCCCGGATCTCCACCTGGTAGGCAGTGTATTCCTGGTCAAAATGATAGCCAAGCTTTTCAGCCAGTGCCAGTGATTCTCTGTTGGCGGCATCCCAACTGGGATACAGACCACGGCTGATGCATTCGACAATCAGCGCGGCCGCGCAGACTGTAGCAAAGCCCTGCCTGCGATATTCCGGCTTTGTATCAATTTCAATTTCAATGCCTTCACTGTAAATTGTATAGGATGATGCTCCGCTGACGGGATGCCCTTCATGCAGAACGACAAAACCAAGGCCGTTTTGACGGAAATCCTCATAGGTTGGAAACTGGCTGCATAGATCACTGGACCAGTCTTCCTGCCGGGTAAGGTAAAAAAGCCGCTCATCTACAGGTGCCAGCGTATATCCGTTTTTCAGCTTTTTGATGAACAACTTCAGCTGAACGAGGTCAAATATACCCTTCTCTTTTTTAAGCTCATACCGGGAGAATTTTTCATACCGACCTTCCCAAACCTGCTCAATCAATGTGCCCCAGGCATCGTTTTCCGGTACCATTAAAATTGAGTTCTTCGGAAAAATAGCAGGAATATCCTTTACGAGCAATGCGGCTTCCGGGGACGAGCTGTCTCCCGCAAAACAGCAAAAGTCTGCGGTAATGATCCGCGCACATCGAGGGTTTTCAATGTTGTCTGCCCATGCATTGCCCATAAAGCCCTCAAGACATGACCATAGCATTGTTATCCCGAGATTTCGAAACAGCGGGGCAATTTTTTTCATATGTACAGTCTCCAATTTAATCATAGCAAACTCCTGTGATATTAAAAGCAGTAAACATGAAGGAAAAGCAACAAGAACTGTTTTCAGAGCCAATGGGGAATCATCCAAGGCCTCCAGCCCGGAGCAACTTTGCAAAAGCGGTGGGGATTGGCAGCTCTTCAATCGTTTCAAGAGAAATCCATTGGTATTCCTGCTTCAACTCATGGATGGAGCATTTGGAACAGGACAGTATCTCCATCTCCCATATGCGGTGTGTGAATACATGCTTCACTTTTCTCATTGCCTGAAACGATAGCACTTCGATACCTGTTTTGTCAAGTATTTGTTTCTGAAGCTTTTCAGCAGGAGGCTCATCAATGTTTTCTCTTTCAATCAGGGGAACCCCCCACAGGTTTTTCAGCAGGGTTCCCGGATGATTGCGTGTCATCAGTAGTTTATGTCCACGAACGATCAAAAGGGCATAAAAGTGCTGAGTCTGAGGCTTTGACTTTCTTTGCTTTACTGGCAGTATATCAGTTTTCTGCTCTTTGTTTGCCCTACAGTCAAATAAAACAGGACATTTATCGCACGATGGAGTTGTTGGGATGCAAACTGTCGCTCCAAGATCCATCAACGTTTGTATAAAATCACCGGCATGATCCTCGGGGATCATTTCCTTAACAATACCGCCAATCAGCTTTTTTGTTTCGGGCAGTGCTATATCGTTGTCCAGGCCATTGATCCTGGCAATGACACGCAGCACATTTCCATCAACAGCCGGGAATGGCAGGTTGAAAGCAATGCTCATCACTGCCCCTGCAGTATAGTCACCCACACCGGGAAGCTTTCGCACCTGCTCAAAGCTCTCAGGGAACTGACCCTGATGCTCATGGAGTATTTTTTTAGCAGCCCCGTGAAGGTTTCGGGCGCGGGAATAATAGCCAAGGCCCTTCCAAAGGTTCAGTACTTCGTCCTCTTGTGCCAAAGCCAAAGCGGCTGCGGTTGGGAAACGTTCAAGAAAACGATGGTAGTAGGAGATAACCGTATCTACCCTGGTTTGCTGCAGCATGATTTCGGAAACAAGAATGGCATAAGGGTCGGATGTATGCCTCCAGGGCAAATCCCGTTTGTTGGTTTTGTACCAGTTCAACAGTTTATTGCTAAGTGCTTTCATTTTGATTCTCTTTCGTCTGATTTTTTTTTATTATACCATCCGGCTGCACCCCTTTGCCATGGGTATTTGAAACAACCCATCATCAAAACGAATTGCATGCAGAAGAGACATGAGCTATACAAGTAAAATACAGCGTTTCAGGCATGTTCCAACGGGTGTATCCACTGGAACGTTCCCAGTAGAGGATGCCCCCGGCATTGGAACGCATCCCATGAGGCAAGCATTAAAAAAGCGAACCTGCTAAGCAGACTCGCTTTCCTCGATCTCGACGCCATATGTATGATTCACCAGTTGGTTTGCCATCTTAACTGCACTGTTCAGATGTTTATGTATGCTTTTAGCTCCAAGGCTGTCAATAAACCCGGATTTTTCAAGCACTTTTGCGGGCTGCTCCTGGACGCCGGACAGCAGCAGAATGGTCCCTTTCTTATCGAGCCGCCATTTCAAATGCTCCAGGGCGTTCAAACCTGTTGCGTCCATGGCCGGGACATGGCGAAGACGCAGAATGAATACCTTCGGGTAAACCGATATCTCCCCCATGACTTCGGTGAAACGGGTTGCCGCCCCAAAGAAGAACGGACCATTCACCTCATAAACCTGCACCTGTTCCGGCATCGGGAGCTTCAGCAGTTCCAGCGGATTATCCGGATCACGCAGGTCGGTAATCTCATCGGAGATAGGACGGACACCCGATACGTCTGCCATTCGTTTCACAAAGAGGATGGCGGCCAAAACCATACCAACCTCGATGGCAACCACCAAATCAAACAGAATGGTCAATGCAAAGGTCAGAAGAAAAATGAAAAAATCACTTTTTGGTGCTTTGAACAGTTCAATGAACACCTTCCATTCACCCATGTTCAATGCTACATTGATCAGAATTGCGGCAAGGCAAGACATTGGGATCATGGAAGCATAAGGCATGAACAGGAACATCATGACCGCAATTGCTACAGAATGAACAATTCCGGCAACAGGAGTCTGCCCGCCGTTCTTTACGTTGGCAGCAGTCCTTGCGATGGCTCCGGTGGCTGCGATACCTCCCGTTAAAGCGGAGCATATGTTGGCCACACCCTGTGCGATCAATTCCATATTCGGACTGTGCTTTCCTCCGGTCATGCCGTCTGCGACAACGGCTGAAAGCAGGGACTCAATCCCAGCCAGGATGGCAATGGTAAATGCAGAGGGCAGCAAGGCTTGAATTTCCTGCAATGTAATCCCGGTGAAATCCGGAAAGGAAAAGGAGGCGGTCAGATTTCCAAAGCGGCTTCCGATGGTATCGGCATTCAGATGGAACAGGCTGTTTGCCAGGGTGCTCAACACAATAGCCACCAATGTGCCGGGAATTTTCTTGATTTTCTTCGGCCAGAAATAGATCAGCAGAAACGAACCTATCCCAATGAGCAGTGAGGGAAGAAAGATGGTATGCTTAAACTCCCAAAGCTTTGCAAGCTTTTCAAGAAATTCTGATGGGTCATGGTCGGTGACAATACCGGTAAAATCCTTGAGCTGTGTGGATAAAATAACGATGGCGATACCACTGGTGAAACCGGTAGTGATGGGCCAGGGGATGAATTTGATATAGCTTCCGAATTTTAGAAAGCCCATGATGACAAGGAACACTCCGGCCATGATCGTGGCCAGTGTCAGGCCTCTGAGGCCATACTGGGCGATAATATTGTAAATGATGATGACAAAAGCACCGGTAGGGCCGCCAATCTGAACACTGCTTCCGCCAAGGAACGAAATGAAAAAACCCGCGACACACGCCGTAATCAGGCCTTTTTCCGGGGACACCCCCGATGCGATGGCTAAAGCAATTGATAACGGCAATGCAACGATTCCCACAATGAGCCCGGCTGTCAGATCGCTGGTAAACTGGCTGAAGGTATATCCCTTCAGCGTCGAAAAAAGTTTAGGCTTGAACATGGTGTAACCCCCAAGTATGTAAAAAGTATCAAGTGCCTTTAAATATGCACAACCAGTGCAGTTTAGCACTTTGACAGAGGGTTGTCAAAGCCTGATTTGGTGCATTTTTATCATTTATGAAGTGTTGTAATCCAATTCTGGAACCCCAATACACAGATCTTGAACAATGTCCTGTTATCTCCATTTTCTGATGGAAATCGACACGCACAAGTCTGAAAAGTGACGATTCAACACGCTGTTCTGTGCTCTACGAATCCAAAAACAGGTACCTGCGAGACTAAAAGATGTAAGGGTTCGCAATGCACATGCGTTTATCGTTGGCAGCAACAGTGGTCTAAAACCTGTAATGCCTGCGACTGGTTTTCCTTCTTCGCGAAATGCTGCGCAAGATAATTCTAAGGATTATAAAGGCAAAAACGACGATGACACTGATGAGCAGGATGTTCCGAAGAAGCGGATCCTTCACGATTTCTCTGAACCTGTCCCGGATCTTTGCCGTCAGCGTTTTTTCAATATCATTCATTGCAACCAGTTGAATTGCGCCGATTTCCTGTCCCTGATAAAACCACTTCCTGGTCCCAAGTACCTGGTCCTTTTGAATTGGTGCTGTAAAAGGGGTGTTCAGCGTTTCTTCGATCGTAACCTCCGCAGCCAGCCGCTCGGCAGCAGTGGGAAGAAGATATGTAACCTCTCCAAGGGTATGCAGCTCTACAGGAATATTATCAAGAGCATCAACAACATCGAACCGTCCGTAAAACTCACCAGAGGATATCAATGTTTGGTATTTATAGTTTATATAGCCATATTCAAGAAGATCCTTAGATTCCTTGAACAAAATATCATTGTTCTGAGCCCCAAGAATAACACCCAACAGTTCAAGCCCTTCATCGTTCACGGCTGAAAACACCAGACACCGGCCGGCAGAATCGGTATAGCCCGTTTTGACACCGGTCACCTGTGTGTAATACTCTGAAACGCTGCCAAGCAGTTGATTGGTTGATTCAATATGCCATTTGTCCCAGTCATCGGGTTTTTTCAGGTTTGTTTCGGGCAGTGGAACGGTTTTCTTGATAACGATATCCCGGAAGGCGGGGATAGCCATCGCCCTTCTGGCTGTGATGGACAGATCTCGGGCTGTGGTGTAATGGTTTTCATGATCCTGCCCGAAGGTGTTTGTGAAATGTGTGTTCTGCAAACCCAGTTGCTGGGCCTTCTGGTTCATCATTGCCACAAACCCGTCAATATCCCCGGTGGGAGAGATGTTTTCCGCAATGATGTTGGAAGACTCATTGGCGGATATGATCAGGCAAAAGTGCAAAAGATCGCTCAGTGTCATGATCTCGTCCGGTTGGATTCCTGCAAGGCCAAAGTCGGGTGGAATGGCCCTTATCGCCTTCAATGAAGCCTTCATGGGCTTATCGAGGGCGGCGTTTTCCATGGCAACCATTGCAGTCATGATCTTTGTTGTGCTGGCCGGGGACCACTTCATGTCGGCGCCTTTTTCATAAAGAACCTGGCCGCTGTTCATTTCAACGAGAATCGCGGCAGGCTCGGACAATATCAATTCCTGACCAAAACAGATGGTACCCGGGAAGAGAAGCAACAGGGAGAGGATCATCGCAATACTTATCTTTCGTTTTGCTCCAGACATGACAGACACTCCTTTTTCAGATGAAACAGATATGCTGATATTCAATTCTGATCAAGTCTTAAATAAGCGAATTAAACAAATCCCTTGTTTTTTGCCGTTATCGGGTATTTTGGTTTCCAGAATCCAATGCCAGCATTTACATCTTTAGTATAGCAGAAAAACCCTTATTGGCAAGTAAAACCTTGCATTCGTACTCATTCGACAAAGCCGGATAGTACTGTTCACAGGTAAGCAGGCGCAGCCTGCTGAACGAAGTGAAGGATCTTGCATCATCACTGACAAGATCCTTCGCCGCTATCAGACTCAAGCACTTACCTCTGTAACAAATTATGAGCTTAATATAGGATGTGAACAGTAACGCCGGAAACAAACGAGGTTGTTTACGCCAGGGCTTGTTTCATATACTCCCTTGGAGAATAACCGGTAACCTTGCGGAACGCCCGCACAAAATTTGAATAGTCTGAGAAACCGCATTTGAAGGATGCATTTGCTGCGGTATCTCCCTTTAGCAATAACTGTTTGGCACGTGAAATTCTTTTATAGATAATGTATTCATGCAGCGTCGAGCCAGTGGTCTGCTTAAAAATCTGGCAAAGGTAGGAGCCGGTGATGTAAAACTTCTTTTCCAGTGTTCCCAGCGACAGATTGCCCTCCAGGTTGGCATCGATATATTCGAGAATGGGTCTGAGCTTGCGATGCTGCAGGTGATTGACGCTGTGACGGGTTTCGTCGGCAAAAACACGGTTTATTTTCACCATGGCTTCCAGAAAGCCCGCGATCATCAGTTGAGTGTTCCAGGGCTGTGGGTACGTATTCAATATAAACATTTTTTCGAACAGAGCAATCAGTTCATTTTTTTCATCATCAGTGCTGTTCAGACGGTTTTTTTCGCCATGGGGGCGGTTCTGATAACAATGGGACAAAGAGGTATCGTCTGTGGAAAACAATTTGACAAGCTCCTTCGAAAAATTGCACACAATCCGCTCGTAGGTATCATTGGTAGTAAATGCCGCCTTATGTATTTCACCAGGGCGTATTAAAAGAATGTCTCCCGGTACCAGATCATAAGAGCTTTTTTCAATAAAGTACCGCACCCCTCCGGACAGGAAAAGGTAGATTTCATAATTGTCGTGGAGATGAAAATCTATTTTCACAGAATCAATCGGTCGCTCTGTGACATTCTTCTCGATGGAAAAATATTTATCCCAAAGCTCTATCAACATCAATCCGCCTCCAAGCCTTGACTAAATTTGCAATGTTTTAAGGAATGAATGCTATTTATATGGCTATATTTTATTTTACAATATAGATCAGACAAGGTAAAGCGAAATGAGTGGGGGTTGAGGAATTTATGGCGAAATTTGTTTTAAGCGGTTTTTCAGATGAGATAGACAGAGATCTGCAGGTTCAGACTAGAGAACTGAAAAGGTTAAACATCAACCGGATGGAAATGCGGTTTGTTTATGGGAAGAATTCTGTGGATTATTCTCTGGCAGAGATGAAGGAAATGAAAAAGCAGCTGGATGCTTCGGGAATTTCGGTGTCTGCAATCGGTTCTCCCCTTGGAAAAATCGGTATTACCGATCCCTTCGGTCCCCATCTCGAGCTGTTCAGGCACACCCTCGAGCTGGCAAAGCTGCTGGATGCCCAATATATCCGCATGTTCAGCTTTTACATCCCGCAGGGTGAAAGCTCTGAAGGCTACCGCGACGAAGTGCTTGAGCGCTGGAATGCTTTTACGGCATGCGCTAAAGGTGCGGGGGTTGTTCTTGCCCATGAAAATGAAAAGGGAATCTATGGGGACACCGCCGAACGATGCCTCGAGATCGTGGAAGCCATGAACACCGATTATGTCCGGGCTGTTTTTGATCCGGCAAATTTCATCCAGTGTCATGTGATAACCTATCCGGATGCGTATCATCTGTTAAAAAAACATATTGCCTACATGCATATCAAGGACGCATTGACCGACAGCGGCAGGGTTGTTCCGGCTGGCATGGGGGATGGCAGGCTGCTTGAAATTCTTTCCGATATAAATGATAATGTAGATGGAGAAATGGTTCTGTCGCTGGAGCCCCATCTGGGTTCGTTTGAAGGCTTCAGCCAGCTGCAGAATGCTGTGGATACCAGCAACCTCGAAGAAAGCGGACCGGGGAAGTTTGAAGCTGCAGCCCGGGCCCTTCGGAAAATTCTGCGGCAGTTAGGCTACGGTGAAATCTAACAGCATGAATCAACAGTAAGGTTAACAGGAGTGTATCAGAGGAGGAATCATCTTGGATAAGGTTCGTTTTGGCGTTGTGGGTTTTGGAAATATGGGTTCGGGGCATATGAAATACCTAAGTAGTGGAGAAGTTGAAGGGGCATCGGTGGAAGCACTGTGTGACATCAACCCGGAAAAGCTGGAAGCAGCAAAGCAGAAGTATCCATCCGTAAGAATGTTCGGGGATATGGAATCCATGCTGAACAACGCTGAGGTTGACGCCGTGCTGATCGCCACACCCCATTATGATCATCCGTCCCTTGCGATTCATACCCTGCGCAGAGGTATTCACACCCTCATCGAAAAACCGGCCGGCGTATATACCAAACAGGTACAGGAAATGAACCGGGAAGCAGAGAAGTCGGGCAGGGTTTTTAGTATCATGTACAATCAAAGAACAAACCCGCTGTATCAAAAGCTGAGAGAACTGGTTCAATCCGATGAACTGGGCGTTTTGAAAAGAATCAATTGGATCATAGACTGGTACCGTCCGCAAAGCTATTATGATTCGGGCGGCTGGAGGGCAACCTGGGCCGGAGAGGGCGGGGGCGTGCTGCTGAATCAGGATCCGCACCAGTTGGATTTGTGGCAGTGGATCTGTGGCATGCCGAAGCGGGTTCGTGCTTTTTGCTCCTTTGGAAAGTATCACAATATTGAGGTTGAGGACGAAGTAACCGCTTATATGGAGTATGAAAACGGTGCAACAGGCGTGTTTATCACCTCTACGGCAATGACACCCGAAACCAATCGGCTGGAGGTATTGGGGGATAAAGGGAAGGTCGTCATTGAAAATAACACCATGGAGTTTTACAGGCTTAGAATGCCCGAGAGGCAGTTTAATCGTGAGTTCAGGGGCGGTTTTGGAAAACCCGAATGCTGGAAATGTGAGATCCCGGTGGCACCAGGTTCCGGAGGCCAGCACAGGGAGATTACCCAGAACTTTGTGAATGCAATTTTAAAGGGTACGGAATTACTGGCTCCGGGTGTGGAAGGCATTAATGGGCTGCAGATATCCAATGCCATGCATCTGTCATCCTGGATCAATGACTGGGTCGACATCCCTGTAAAGGACGACCTGTTTTATGAAAAGCTGAAGGAACGGATTGAAGCATCAACGTATAAAAAAGATACCAGGGATATCGTTCTGGATGTAACCGGCACCCATTGATTTTGGCCCAACTTCATAAGTTTTTGCTAAGTTGAAAGGACATCCTGTATGAAAAAAATAAATGCGGCCATCATTGGCTGCGGTTCAATATTTCCGGTTCATGCCAATGCCATCAAGGGTTTGGAACAGGTTCAACTGCGGATGGTTTGCGATATTGTCGAGGAAAAAGCCCGGCTGGCCGCACAAAATTATGATTGCTCATATACAACAGATTATATCGACATTCTGAAAAATCCTGATATACAGGCAGTCCATCTTTGTACGCCTCATTTTCTTCATGCCCCCATGGCAAAAGACTTGATGCAGGCAGGAAAGCATGTTTTAACTGAAAAGCCCATGGGGCTGAACCTGAACGAATGCAATGAGCTGATCGAAGTTTCCCGTGCAACCGGCTGCAGCCTTGGTGTATGCATGCAAAACAGATACCACACGACTTCTCTGGCAATGAAAGAACTGATTGAAAGCGGAAGAATGGGGCGCGTTCTGGGGGCCCGAGCTTTTGTGACATGGGAACGGACCAGGGATTATTATCAGAAGAGCCCCTGGCGCGGAACCTGGGCCAAGGAGGGCGGAAGCCTTCTGATGAATCAGGCCATCCATACTCTCGATTTGCTTGTTTGGCTGCTGGGAGATGTTGGAGCTATAAAGGGAACCATCGCTAACCACTCTTTTTCCGAGATTATTGAAACGGAAGATACCGCAGAAGCAATACTGCAGTTCCGTTCAGGTGCCCAGGCGTTGTTTTATGCTTCAAACGCTTATGTCTCCAATGCTCCGGTATACCTTGAGGTTATATGTGAGCAGGGCAGTATGGTTCAAAACGGAGAGCTGACAGTAAGCTGGAAGGATGGCAATACCGAGGTATTCAAAGATGTTCCTCCAACTGATCATAAGACCTACTGGGGAACGGGCCATAAAAATCTGATCAGAGATTTCCATGATTGTCTGGCCAGGGGTGTTCCGTTTCCAGTCAACGGGGTTGAAGGAGCCAAGGCTATCAGTATTATCCAGAAGCTTTATTCATATGGTTTTCAACCTTTAAAAACAGTTTGATCGCTACAGGAGGGCTTATCCATGCCAAACCCCTATTTACCCAATTTGGAGTACATTCCGGACGGAGAACCCAGAGTATTCGGGAACAGGGTGTATGTATACGGTTCCCACGATATTGCCGGTTCCCATATGTTCTGCGATTACAGGCTGAAGGTATGGTCGGCGGATATCAACAACCTTCATCATTGGACCTGTCATGGGGATGCTTTTCGGACCCGGGCAACCCGTGATCAACAAAGCGATACCCCCTGGACCGACGGCTATCTGTATGCACCCGATGTGGTGCAGAAAGACGGAAAGTACTACTTATACGCGTACATTTTTTACACAAAGGGATGTGTCGCCGTCAGCGACAAACCGGAGGGCCCCTTTCAGCTGATCTCCCAATATCGCGTTCCCGAGGGTTCCGAGCAGGAGCTGTCGGAGGGGATATTTTGTGATCCTGGCGTTCTGGTGGACGATGACGGCAGGGTATATATCTATTGCGGGTTTATGAACTCATACATGGCTGAAATCAATGGAGAAAATATGGTTGAAATTCTGCCGGGAACATTTCAAAGGCATATCATTCCAGCAGGAGAGAGACCGCAGGATTTCTACGAGGCATGTTCACCGAGAAAGGTTGGGAATACCTACTACATGATTTACTCGCCCAGGGTGGGAAGCCGCCTTGATTATGCCACCAGCCTATCTCCAACGGGCCCATTTGAGTACCGCGGCACGATTATCGACAATGGAGTGGATTATCCTGGAGGGAACAATCATGGTTCCATTTGCCAGATTAACGGGAAATGGTATATTTTCTATCACCGAATGACTAATAATTCCGTTTTCTCAAGGCGTGGCTGCGTGGAACGCATTGAAATCCTCCCTGATGGTTCCATTCCTCAGGTAGAGATGACATCCCTTGGCTTTGATGAGGCACTATCGCCCTACTGCATTGTCCATGCCGAACTGGCCTGCGTTTTAAAGGGTGGATGCTATATTACCCAGCGGAATGTGTTTGATCGCCCGGTCGTGAATATCCTGGATAAAAGCGTTATTGGGTTTAAGTATTTTGATTTCGGAGACGATGATTCCAGCAAAACCATGGAGTTTTTTGCAAAAATGAGGGGGCTGGGGAGCAGAGGGAAAATGCGCATCCTGATTGATGATGATACCTCGGGTGAGGAAATTGGTCAGTTGAGCATCGGGATGGATGATGCAGTGATCAGCACTGTGGTCAAGTGTGTGACCGGCCGTCACGCGCTGTATTTTGTGTTCGAAGACGGATATGAGGGGTGCTGGGACTTTGCAAAGGATAACTTTAAGAACCGACCTTTATGTGAACTGGAAAGGTTTGTGTTCCATAAATAGGATGTTTTGGCGGGACGCTTTGGAGTTTTGCAAGCTTCGAACAGCTCAGGGAACATAAACGTATTATCATCAGAAAAATAGAACGGAGAGTATTTTGGATATCAATCAATCTCGAGTATTTCAAAGTAAGTCGCAGATGAATATAACTTCCCGCGAAATTGAAGGGCTTGTACAAAGCCTGTTTGGAAATCATGAAAAACTGCTGTCGGCTGAGGTTGCCTCCGCCGGAGATGTAAATTCATGCTATGTCCTGAAAACATCATCGTTTCAGAATAAAGTTTTTCTTAAAATCGAGAAAGAATCCATTCCAAGGTTTTATGACGGACAGGTTGCCAAAGAAGCTGCTGCAAGCAAGCTATGCACAGAGAGTAATATTCCTGTGGCAAAAGTCATAGCCTGTGAGACCGCTACGAAGAGTTTTGGGTACAGGTTTATTATAACCGAGTTTGTGGAAGGTGAGATGTTAAGCAAGGTTTGGGGTAAGCTCGACGGTGAGCAAAAAAAAGCTGTAAAGTCATCCTGCCTTTCTTTGCTGAACCGCTTCAAGCAGATTCGCTCCCCGTACTTTGGAGACATCTGTGACAACGGCTCGTTCGGAAAGCATTCAAGCTGGAAGGACGCATTTATTAAAATTTTGAGCGTAGCCATCAAAGACTGTTATCATATGGGCAGTTTGTCACAAAACGATGCGGATATCGTCCAGGAGGCTGTAATAAAGTGTTCAGAATCCATCAAAGCAGCTCCGTTTGCATGCTTTAATCATATGGATCTGCATTGGAATAATATTATTGTTTCACAACAGCCTGATGGAGGAATAGCATTTCGAAGTGTTTTAGACTTTGGAAGTTCTGTTTTTGGTCCTGAGTATTCAGATGAAATCCGCATCAATAAAGGCTTTTTCTACATGACAGAGGACTTTTATGATGAAACATTTAAACTGTCTGACAACATCACTTTCGATGAAATATTTTCTTCGAAGTTGTTAAGCTTTTTAGATTATTATGTTTTTCTAACCTTGATGGGCAAGGATAAAGCTGAAAAGGGCAACTTAATCAGTATGTGCATGGCATCTATCCATAAGATTTAAATACTGAACAATTCGGATACTGATATCCAAACTCCACTCAAAGACACTTATATATATCGGCTTACTGCAAGCAAATACCTATCTGCATATATTAAGACAGGCAAAACGATTCCGTTAAAATGATTCTCGTTAATCCTAAGTAATATTATTCTCATATTCAAATGAAAAACAGGAATGAGGGTTACTCTCATTCCTGTCTTCTATTTCTTTAGCTTGGTTGTTATTCAGCAGTAATAATACTGTCTGCTAATTAGCGTTTTTCAGGTTTCCCACCATTCTGGCGGCGATTAGAAGCGCCTGTTCACGGGTTGCATTGGCATAAAATGTGGCTTCCTCTGCCGAAGTGGTGTTTTTCGGAGCAAACTTGTTTTCACCAACACCATTAATGATTTTGTTTGCATTCATGAAATAGACGCTGTCTTTTGCCCAGGATGAAATCAGTTCATCATCTGCAAAGGGAGCAGGTTTATCATATTCCAGGGAAAACTGTTTGTCGGTTTCAAGGGTCCAGCCTTCCATCGAAACAGATTTATAAACGCGGGTAAGCATGGTTGCCGCCTGCTCGCGATTTAAAACCTGGTTCGGTGAAAAGGTGGTGGCACTGGTTCCGTTGGTAACGCCAAGATGATAGGCCTTTAAAACTTCTGTGTCATTACAGTCGGTAAAGGGGTTATCTGTAACCGGCTGGACCTTGGTGCTGCCAAGGTTTTCATATACCTTCACGGAAATGGCGGCAAACTCCAGGCGGGTGATGGGCTTTCTCATGTCGGCACCTATCAGTATATCTGGAATAAGGCCTAAACCAGATGCTTTCTGAAGCTCTGCGGTCGCCCAGGGGGATGCTTCGCTCCAGGCAGCGGTTTCTGCAAATTTGCTGAAGTCAATATCTGCAGAACCCTGACCTTCTGAGAGACCGAGAACTGCTTTCCATTCCGTATTGGAGGATAACACGATGCCGTAATCATAATCCTCTACATACCCGCTTGCACTTGCACGTACCGCATTCAAACCCGGGACTGCATCAAAGGAGAAATTCCCACCTTCATCAGTGGTGATGGTGGTACTGGTTCCCAACAGACGGACTGTAGCTTTTGACGCGCCGGTAACAGTTCCGGAAAATTTACCGGTGAAGACGCTTTCCTTATAATTGATCAAAAGCTTGACAAAGTCCACAGCATACCCGTCACCTTCGCCAGTTGTCTCATCAATGGTGATCACAAGCTTGCCGGATGCGATTTCCTTGTAAAAGCCCGATGGAATGATAGCTGATATGATGTAGCTGGTTGGACCGGTCTGACTGACCTGGTTTAGTAACTCAGCAATAAATGGAGCTTCTCTGCCATTGAGGGTAACGGTAAAATGGCTGTCCCACTCAAGGGCCTGAAAGTCATCGATGCATATCTGCAACAGAGCATTTTTAATAGTAATGGCTGAAGCATCATACTCCACAGTAATGTTCATGGCGCCTTTTGCAATGGCGTAATCACTGCCTTCTTCCCAGGCATAATAGTCGCTGGAGTATCCATCGTAACTGCTTCCTGTCTCCTTGCTTCCAATATAAATGCAATCCGTACCTACGGGATCGGAAGGGTCTTCAGGCCAGGGATAACCATGGCTGTATTGGTCTTTGGCAGTGAAAGGGTTATAGTTGCTGTCACTGACGTCGTAATCGTCGTTGCATGCATCGATATCACCAACGCGAACCATAAAATCCGCTTCGGAGGTTTTTGTTAATGTGACGTATTTGCTGCTCCAGTCTCCATTGTTTGCATCACTGTATGCAAAAGCGGAAACAGGCAAAAGCATGATTATGGTTAGTAAGCACAGGATCATGGAAAGGATTTTGTTTTTCATAGGAAAGCACCTCCACAAAACACATTTAGCATCAGACACCTTGGTAAGATTAGGATATTGCTATAAGTCAATTATGCCATTAATGCCCATTGCTGTCAACCGAATTGATAAACATTGGAAGTCTGCGCCAATGGGAGAATCAAGAGAAACAGCCCCCAGAAACTTGTTGACAAAGAAAGGTTCACTGCATATAATAAAAAGTAATCTCTTTGCACTGCATTACATTCTATTACGGAATGCGAGATCAACAGTACAAACTGAGCAGGCGATGAACCTTTCAACAAGGTACATGGGGCCGGGCCACCTGACAAGTGGCAACAGATTGCAACAAAATGCACATCTGTGGGACAGTAGTATGTTCCATAGGCGTGCTTTTTTATACCTGATGGAACGACCTTGAATACAGTGCCATAAGAGAAATCAGACGCTGCCGGAAGGCGAATAACGGAGGATTCTTTTATGACAGACAATAAACAGGTGGCGGGGTTAACTTCCGCCGAAGCGAAACGATTGCAGCAGCAATACGGCAAAAATGAACTGACGCCGCAGAAAAAGGAAAGCTTTTTAAAAAAAGTTCTTCACATTCTCTGTGAGCCAATGTTTCTTTTACTGATTGTAGCTGCAATTATTTATTTTATTCTTGGTGAACCCAGAGATGGTGCGATTATGCTGATTTTCGTCATCGGTATTATCAGCATCGATGTAATTCAGGAATGGAAAACCGATAAAACTCTGAATGCTCTTAAAGACTTATCAGCGCCTCACGTTACGGTTGTCAGGGATGGAGAGGAGACGGTAATTGCCAGTGCCGATCTTGTTCCCGGCGACCTGATGATGATCCATGAAGGCGTAAAAATACCCGCAGATGGGAATGTGATTAAATGCAATGATCTTTGTGTGGATGAATCATCACTCACCGGTGAGGCTGAAGGCGTTTGGAAGGTCACCGTTGAAGGCGCCGATCCACAAAGTGATTACTGGCGCAAGGATTATTGTTACGCCGGTACGCTTGTTACCCAGGGAACAGCGACCGTATTGGTTGATAAAATTGGCGCGCATACAGAGTACGGAAAAATCGGAATGAATGTAGCCACTGCTCCTGATGATCCAACGCCTTTGCAAAAACAGACAGGCAAGCTGGTTAAAACTTGTGCCGGAATCGCAGCTGTATTATTTGCATTGGTAGGCGTGGTCACCTGGTTCAATATACCGGATCATGCTTTTGGTGACCGTTTCATTGAAAGTATCCTGGCCGGCATTACACTTGCTATGGCGATGATCCCTGAAGAGTTTCCTGTTATTTTAACGGTATTCCTTTCGATGGGGGCATGGCGGCTGGCAAAGAAGCAATCGCTTGTCCGCAAGCTGCCTTCTGTTGAAACCCTTGGCTCCGTATCGGTGTTATGCGTGGACAAGACGGGAACCATTACGATGAACCGGATGACGGTGCAGGAAACATGGTCGCTGGATGGCGACGAACATACCCTCATCGAAACGATGGGGCTTGGCTGTGAAACAGATGCCTATGATCCTATGGAAAAAGCAATGCTTGCCTACTGTGATGGCCATGGAATAACAAAAGAACATCTCTTCAAGGGAGAGCTGATCAGCGAGTACGCCTTTACCAACGAACTGAAGATGATGGGACACGTTTGGCGCAGAAACGGCAAGATTACAATTGCAGCGAAGGGTTCTCCCGAAAAAATACTAACCATTTGTGAACTAACGGAAAAAGAAAAAGAAATCGTCGGGCATAAGATTATTGAATTATCCAGGGAAGGGCTGCGTGTTATTGCAGTGGCTGCCGCTGAACCTGCTTCAGAGGAGGAAATCCCTTCAAACATAACCGAATGCAGATTGAAGCTGTGCGGTCTGATCGGCTTGGCCGACCCTCCACGCGAGAGTGTTAAATCTGATATTGAACAATGCCGAAAGGCCGGCATCCGCGTCGTGATGATCACCGGAGACAATGGAATTACCGCCTCTTCCATTGCCAAAAAAATCGGAATGGAACACAGTGATAATATCATAACCGGTGATATGCTCAATGAAATGACCGATGAGGAATTACGGGAAGCAGTCAAAAAGGTGTCAATATTCTCCCGCGTTGTTCCGGAACATAAAATGCGTATCGTGAAAGCATTTAAGGATAACGGCGAGATCGTCGCGATGACAGGCGATGGCGTGAATGATGCGCCCGCACTGAAATACGCTGACATTGGTATTGCCATGGGCAAGCGCGGCAGTGAGGTTTCCCGCGAGGCTGCCGATTTGATTTTAATGGATGATAACTTTACGACCATTGTTGAAACTGTCAAGGATGGCAGAAGGATCTATGATAACATCCGAAAAGCGGTTGGATATGTCTTTACAATTCATATTCCGATTGCATTAACCTCACTGCTGGCCCCTGTTCTGGGAGTTGCACCGAACGCACTGATGCTTTTACCGCTGCATGTTGTTTTGCTGGAACTTCTGATCGACCCGACCTGCTCCATTGTATTGGAACGTCAGCCGGCTGAAACCGATATTATGGCGCGCAAACCCCGGGATCCGAACGCCAGGCTTTTAGACATACAGACTTTAGTGAAAAGTATAATTCAGGGGCTTGTAGTTTTTGCTGCATCCTTTGGAGCCTATTTCACAGTGCTTGGCAACGATCCAGCCAACGCACCCATTGCCCGTGCAATGGGGTTGACCATCATCATGCTCTCCAACCTGTTTCTGGTTCAGGTAAACAGCTCCGACCATGATTTTGTTTTTCAGTCATTTATCCGACTTTCGAAGGACTGGGTTATGTGGGCAGTGAATATCGGTACGTTACTAATGCTTGCCATCATTCTCTATACACCGCTTTCAGGCTTTTTGAAATTAGCACCGCTTTCAGCCGGGCAGTTTTTCACATCAGCAGCTCTGGCAGCGGCGGCAGTACTTTGGTATGAGATTATTAAGTTGATAAAGCGGCTGAAACGGGCACAACCATAAATTGATGAAAAACAACCGTGAAAATCAGGAGGAGACCCATGAAAAGTAACAGTAGTTATGCTGCGTCACGCCTGGGTAATTTACCTCAGTCGCTGGCTTCAGCGTTTGGAAAAGAAAAAGGCAGCAGGATTCTTGATGCCGCACAGAAAATACTTGCCTCTGAGCTGACAGGAGTAGACGACCGGGGCAATAAAACGATAGGCAGGCATATACGGCGTAACATTCTGCCGGGTTATGCCTGCTACCGGGCTATGCTGGATGCAGGAATAAGCAGTACTGAAGCTGTTGCTTTTGCAAGAACCGAGCTTTTAAGAAGTACGGAGCGGATGGCAAAACTGAGTAAGAGGCTGAGCACGAAAAAATATACTTATGGATTATTCCGCATTTTTATGAAGACGGTACTAAAATATGGCTACCCAAAACAAGGGTGGACGATAGTCTATCTTGAAAACAATAAACAGAGAATCCGGTTTGACATCACCAGCTGCCTGTATTGCGAAGAACTGCAAAAACGCGGTGCACTGGAACTTTGCCCGGCATTCTGTGATACGGATGTGGCAAGCTATTCACCTCTTGCTCCTTCTGTACTGTTTAAGCGTGAGAATACTTTTGCATTAACAGGGGTTAAGTGTGATTTTTGCTTTGAGAAAGGTGCTGTGACGAAGTAAAGCAGACAGCCTGTATCATCATGAAGCTTCAGATGGCTACATCAAAGGGATTTTGAAGGGGGAACAAGATGAGAATACTTGTTTATGGTGCCGGTGTTATCGGCAGTATTTTTGCGGGCAAACTTGCTGCATCCGGTGAGGATATTACGGTTCTGGCACGCGGTAAACGGGTTGAACAGCTGCAGCAGCGTGGGATAATTTTGACAACAGCTAATTCGAATCATAATGAAGCCATTCCCGTGAAAGTTATAGAGCATCTTGCACCTGATGATTTATTCGACTATATCATTGTTGTGATGCAAAGGACGCAGGTAGATAGTGTTCTACCCATTCTTTCGAAAAATTGTTCAAAGAATATCGTTTTTGTTGTCAACACTGCCGCCGGATATGACGATTGGGCGCAGGCTGTCGGCAGTGAGCGGCTGATGCTTGGTTTCCCCTCGGCAGGCGGTGAACGCACCGACGGAAAAGTTTCGTACTATATTGGAAAAGGTCTTACGCGTTCGTTTCAAACAACGACGTTTGGGGAATACAGCGGCAGGAAAACGGAACGAGTTCACCGGTTAATCCGTGCTTTTAAACGTGCGGGTATCCCCAGCGTTTTCTGCTGTGATATGGATGCCTGGCAAAAGACTCATGTTGCGATGGTGACGAGCATCGGAAATGCGTTATATCAATTCGATTGTGATAATTACCGTCTTGCCCGATCCTACGACAGCATCTGCCTTATGCTCCATGGTATTCAGGAAGGCTTTGAAACGCTGAAAAAACTGGGAATAAAAATGAAGCCCGCAAAACTATGGTATATGAAATTGCCGGTATGGATGATAGCGGGAGTATTTAAGATTTTTATGGGTACCAGGCTTGCAGAAACCGCCCTTGCAAAGCATTGCAGGGCAGCAAAACCTGAAATGCTTTGCCTGCAGGCAGAATTCGATTTATTGATCAAGCAAAGCCGATTGAGTACACCTGCGATCGACAGATTGCGGAGATATCTGTTATCTTCGAATATGAACAATAATGAAGGTTCTTCTTAAAATATATAAAAATAAGGCTCTCTGGCTTTCCCAGAGCGTATTAAATGAGTATGGAGGAAATATGATGGATATTAAGAACCTGATTCTTACGGGACTTGTCACTTCATATGTTTTCGTTTTGTCGTTTTTTACCTTATTCTACCACAATCCTAGATACATGCTGCGGATGCTGCCTAAGGATTTCGCTCCTCATCTCGAAACAACAACAAAGAAAGAAATGATTACATATCTAAAATTCATGGGTTACATTGCTTTATTCCTTATCCTTTATATGTCAGGAAGCATGTATTTATGCTACAAAGATAGAGATGTCAGCTTTTTAACGCTTTTTATCGAGGGATATCTGGTAATGATGATGATGAATATCGCCGATTTTGTCATTATGGATTTGATCTTATTCAGCATAAGTGCTAAAAGATTTGCTGAAAAACTTGATATGAGTGTTAAAGACTTTCGCCCATTCAAATGTTGGAAAAAGCACTTGGTTTTAGAACATATTCTGCAAAGCATATTCGTGCTTTGTCCTTTAATTGGTATAATAACCGGTGGTCTTACATGGTTGTTAAGGCTAATTATAAAATAGTACAATAAAATTCAATAACGGCGGACAGCGAACTAAAATTTGCTGTCTCCTGTGGAGTTGAGCAGAACGCTCCGATCTTTTGACCCTTGCGTTTCCTGTGCAACCCACATCTATACCGGTGGAAAGCACATAAAAACTATAGATGATGGCGATGGTATTTGAAAGATTTTTCAGTAATGAAACGACAAACAGTAGTTTAGAGGAGGTTATATTGATGGAAAGATGTACATTAGAAAAAGAAGGATTTATTGCTAATTACTATTCAGGTAATTATGAGACTGATAAAGCGATTATTTCAGTCGGTGGGGCATCATGTGACGAAAAAACAAGTATTGCTATGGCAGAATATCTCATTAAAGAGGGATATAATGTTTTAGTTCTCGGATTCTATTTATGGAAGGGACTTTCTAAAAATTTAGCATCCATACCAGTTGATTATGCAGAAAAAGCTGTTCATTGGTTGTTGGATAAGAAGAAAGTAAAAAGAATTGCTATGACTGGAGCTTCTACAGGGGGTGCTTTTACATTACTATCTGCTTCCCTTATTCCTGAAATTACATGCATAATTCCCATTGTACCATATGACCATGTACTTGAAGGAACTACCCAAAATATGAAAAGATTGCATTGTTCTATCTATACATGGCATGGGGAGGATATTCCGTATACTCCAACAGAATTACTTGATATAGGAATGATGGAATGGCTTCGTAGAGCAAAGAAAGCACAAGGATATGGTCTTGCCAGATTTATGAGATATGGATATGACCAAATTACCTCAATATTAACCCCGAAATCTCGGATTAAGTCTGAAAATATGAATGCTGATGTACTTCTTTTTGCAGTAAAAAATGATGACTGCTGGCCTTCGGATGAAGCAGTATCACGAATAGTTGATAATTTCAAGAAGGTAAATTATGCTCATCGTATAGAATATCATATTTATGAAAAAGGAAGTCATGCATTAACAACAGGAAAATTAGGGTTTATTCCAAGAACACTGAGTAAGCTAATGATTCCAGCGGAGAAAAAATATCCGAAAGAATGTGATGAGGCTCGTGAAGATAGTGTACAACGTATTTTGAAGTTCTTGAAGGAGTGGTAATTATACATAATAACTCAGTGACAAATTCTATTTAAGAGATGATATATTTCGCAATTGTCCTCTATTTTGGAATTTAAAGGAGGGAAATTACATCCCTCCTCTTGTTACATTCTTATACCAATATTAATATCTAACAGAGCATACAATAAAATTCAATAACGGCGGACAGCGAACTAAAATTTGCTGTCCGCCGTTTTAAGTATGACGGGCATGCCGTCAATCTGTGGTGAAAGTCCACAAGGGGCGTA
>CAYVFB010000034.1:25700-31510 GCA_964450305.1 uncultured Ruminiclostridium sp. | reverse complement strand
AAGCGGTTGTGTTTTCCAGAAGGAACACAACCGCTTTTTTTACGCCTTCTCACCGGCAAAAATACACTAAGCGGGAATGAACCCTTCATTTATCCGGTTCATCCATAGAGCGCATGAATTTTATTGAAAGCAGTGTTTTCAAGAGACTATTTAAGTGGTAAAAATAGCAGTATAACATATTACGACCATACCTTTTCAACATCTCCGTAAGTGACAAAGCCGATTTTGAAATACATTCGTGTTGTTGAAGGAGATCAGGATGAAACGAAAGTTTCCTGCTTTCATATTCTTATTGATTATTGGGAGTATTCTCATTTCTGCTCCATGCCTTGCAAAGAACAGCCAAATTCAGTGGACAGACGAAGAGCTGGCCTTCATGAGGGAGCACCCTGTCATCACCCATGGTGTGGATCCACAGTTCGTCCCCTTTGAATTCATTGACAAGGATGGTGAATACGAAGGAATTGCGTCTGATTATCTTGATCTGATCACACAAAGGACGGGTATGCGCTTTGAGGCCGCGCAGGGGCTGACATGGCCTGAAGCCTACGACAGGGCCTTATCAGGTGATATCGATGTTTTGCCTGCGGTATCCAAAACCACTGAGAGGGAGCAATACTTCCTGTTTTCCGAGCCCTATTATTACTTTAAAAGGGTGATCGTCACCCGGGATACGGAAACTCGTCTGTCTGGAATGGAAGACTTGGAAGGACTGTCCATAGCCGTGCAGCGGAACAGCTCCCACCATAGCTATTTGCAGTCCTATCCGAAGATAAATCTGAGCCTGTATGATTCTGTCGATGCAGCGTTAACTGCCGTGGCCAACGGTACCGAGCGGGCTTTTATCGGAAACCTTGCCACATCCAACTACCTGATACGCTCAAACGGGCTGACGAATTTGAAGTTTATTGCATTTGAAGCTGAAAAGCAGCAAGCCCTGTATTTTGCTGTTCGCAAAGATTGGCCTGCTTTAGTGAGCATTTTGAACAAGGCGCTGGACAGTATCTCGGAAGAAGAGAAGCTTGCCATACACACAAAGTGGATCGATTTGGAACAGGAAACCGATTATGGCCCCATGATACGAATCATCATCATGATTGGCGCCCTCACCGCGGTGATCATAACGGTGTCTTCCTACTGGATCATCCGCCTTCGAAAAGAGGTTCAAATACGGGAGCGGATTCAAAAGGATTTGGTAAAAGCAAAACAGGAAGCGGATACTGCCAATGAATTCAAGTCCAGCTTTATGGCAAGGATGTCCCATGAAATCCGTACACCATTGAACGCCATAACCGGAATGGCTTATTTGCTCAAGAAAACCGAGGTCACCATCACGCAGCAGATGTATATTGAAAGGATCACTCAGGCTTCTTCCAATATGCTCAGCATCATCAACGATATCCTGGACTTCTCTAAAATCGAGGCCGGGAAGGTCCAGCTGGAGGTTACCTCCTTCAGCATGGATCAGGCCATTCAAGATGTTGTGAATATCATCTCCTACAAAATTGAGGAGAAAAAGATTGGATTCAAATTATCCAGGGATCCCCATGTCCCCAATTGGTTCCTGGGAGATTTGAAGCGGTTGGAGCAGATCCTGCTGAACATCTTAAATAATGCGGTGAAGTTCACCAACGATGGTGAGGTTTCAATCGATATACGGCTGATAGCCATAGAAAATGAGAAAGCTCATTTATCCTTTTCGGTGAAGGATACCGGTATTGGGATGACCAGGGAGCAGATCGACAGCCTGTTCGAGCCTTTCGCCCAGGCAGATACCAGCATTAACCGTCGCTTTGGAGGTTCCGGGCTGGGTCTGTCCATCGTGAAGAACCTTGTGGAAATGATGGGAGGGAAAATTCAGGTTTTCAGTACACCGGGGGAAGGGTCGACCTTTGTGCTGCAGCTTTCGTTTGCAATCGATAAGGATAAAGAAGAAGAGTATGATAGAACATTGTCGGCCAGTCATTTTAAAAGTGTTCGCACACTGATTCTGGAAAAGACAGGAGCAAGCATGAACCTGATCGAGGGATATCTGAGAAACCTGGGAATGGATTGCGAGCTAACCACATCACAGGCCAGTGCGATGAGTATGCTTGAAGCAGCAGACGGTAATTTTTCCAAGCCCTTTGATCTGTTCATCCTTGATTATGAGACCCCATCGGAAGGGGGGTTCAAATTTCTGGAATCGGTACAGAGCAATCCAAAAATTGTAAAGCAACCGAAGGTTATCATGCTGCTGCCCATGCTGCGGGAGGATTTGTTTGACCAGTTGGGCCAGGGCGGCGTGTACATTGGTATTGGTAAACCGATCATCCCGTCCATACTGCTCAACGCCATTCTGGACATATTTGGCCTGAAGGCCGTATCTGCCTCACAACCGGCGAAAAAACCTGAAATCAACCCGGCTGGGCTGAATAAGCCATACACGGTGTTGGTTGCGGAGGATAACAAGACAAACCAGTTGATCGCCAGGTCCATTCTGCAGCAAGTGGGTGTGGAAGTCTTGCTGGCGGATGATGGCAAATCCGCGGTTGACCTTTATACCCGCAACAGCCATCAAATAGGCTTAGTCTTAATGGATCTGCACATGCCCGTGATGAACGGCTATGAGGCGGCGCAGGAAATACGGAAGATTTCGCGGCAGGTTCCCATTGTTGCCATGACAGCGGATGTGATTGAGGGGGTTGAGGAAAAATGCGCGGAAAGCGGAATCTATCAATATATCAGCAACCCCTTTGATCCGGATCGGTTTATTGAAACGGTGCTGGAGATTTTACAAAAGACAGAAGCCGAACCACCCAAAGTAAAAGTACTTGACACGACCAAAGGGCTCAGAAATCTGGGGGGCAACCCGCAGGTTTACCGGCAGGTTTTAAGGGAATATATTCATGAGAATAAAGATACTTCGGACAAGCTTTCTCTGCTGGCTTCAGAAAAAAGATATATCGATGCCGCACAAGCCGTACACAAGGTGAAAAGCAGTACTGCGACCATAGGCGCGGGCATTCTGTATGATCTGTTTGCCAAGCTGCAAAAAGCTTTTGAAAAGAATCACCAGGATGAAATATTGCCCTATTTGGATCAGCTTTCAACAACATTCCGACAATTGCTAAGCGAGATTACAATGTATTTGGATGAATAAGCGTGTAAGGAACACAGATACAGGGAGGAAAACGTATGTCTGTAAAAATTCTGGTTGTAGATGATTCAACCACAGATCGGCTGATCATCAGAAGTATGCTCAGTGAATATGACATCCTGTGTGCCTGTGACGGCAAGGATGCTCTGAGCCTGATTGAAACCAACGAGGATATCGATCTGGTCATCCTGGATTTGAATATGCCAATCATGGATGGCTTTCAGGTTCTGCAAGCCCTGAAAGACAACGGAAGGCTTCAGAAATTGCGCGTGATCATCTTAACCAATTCGGAAGAGCTCGATAAAGAAATTAAAGGCTTGAAAATGGGCGCGGTTGATTATGTCAGAAAGCCTGTTCAGATGGAATCTGTACAGGTGAGAATCGGCATACATGTGAAGCTGCTTCAAATCCAAAAATATGTAGAAAGCAAATTGCATGAAAATGTTTTTAAGTTTGATACGGTGTTTCAGCAGGCTCCCATTGGGATAGCCATCTCACACAATCGTGACCCGATGGATTCAGACTCCAATGAATTGATGACTTCAAACGCAATGTTCGAGCAAATTACCGGCAGAACAACAGAAGAAATGATGAAACTGGGGTGGGCGCAGTTTACCCATCCGGATGATATTGAAGAAGATTTGAAGAATTACCGGATGCTCCAGGAGGGGCAAATTGCCAGCTATTCAATGGAAAAGCGTTTTATAAAGCCGGATGGCTCCGTTGTGTGGGTCCATATGGTCGTGGCTCCGCTGACTTCCACAAAAAATAATCCCTATCGTAATATCTGTCTGGCTCAGGATATCACCGTTCGAAAAAACATGGAGAACCAACTGAAGTATATCAGTGAACACAACATGTGGACAGACCTTTACAACCACAGGTATTTTGAAAGCATTCTCAATGAAGATATCCGGCTTGGCAGGATCCATAACAGAGCGCTTGTGGGAATTAACCTGAGCACTGTCAATATGCTGAACCTTACCCATGGGTTTTATTATAGCCAGGAACTGATCAAAAAGGCAGCCAATACTCTGAAATTTTTCTGCACAGAACAGATTCAGCTGTATCATATCTATGAAAACCGGTTTGTTTTTTATGTGAAAACATATCAAAGCAGGCAACAATTGATGGAATTTTGCAGAAACATTGCGGACAGCCTGGGCACTTTACTCTCTGCCGAGAGAATTGGCGGAGGAATTGGTGTTATTGAGCTGGATAAAGACAGGGACGCTTCAGAGGGTGAGTATCTAAAGGAATTAATGATATTATCGGAACAAGCTATCAATACCACGAACAATGATATGAACATTAGCTTCTTCAGTGAAGAAATACAGGCACAGTTCGTCCGTAAGGCAACGATCACCCGTGAACTTACCGAGATAGCAGAGGGTGAAAGGACGAATCGATTATTCATGCAGTATCAACCCATTATTGATCTTCGGACGAACCGGATATCCAGTTTTGAAGCATTAGCCAGGCTGAACAGCGATGGATATGGTCTTGTTCCTCCGCTGGAGTTCATTCCTATAGCGGAGAAATCAAAACTGATTGTACCATTAGGGTATCAAATCATCCATAAGGCATTGCAGTTTTTAAAACGGATGAAGGAAAACGGGTATCCCGAGGTAGCCGTATCGATCAATATTTCAGCCATTCAGCTGTTCAAGATAGGGTTTGTTCAAAAAATCAAACAGATGCTGCACGAAATGCAGGCTGACCCTGAAAAAGTTGTTCTGGAAATCACCGAATCGGTGTTTGCATCCAATTACCAGGAGATGAATAGCATTCTTGGCCAATTAAAGGCGCATGGGATCAAAATTGCTTTGGATGATTTTGGAACAGGGTATTCCTCCCTGGCAAGAGAAAGAGAACTAAACATCAACTGCCTCAAAATTGATAAATTTTTCATCGATAAACTGATGACAATCGAGCCGGAGAAAACAATCACAGGGGACATTATCTCGATCGGACACAAGCTGGGACACTACCTTGTTGCAGAAGGAGTGGAACATGAAAAACAGCGGCAGTATTTAAAGGAGCGTCACTGTGACAAAATACAGGGATATTTGATCAGCAAACCCCTGAGCGAAGAGGATGCATTGATGTTCCTGAGAAATTATTGACAAAGCAATACAGAAGCATAGTACTCATACTCGTAGAAATTAACGCAATGCTTCAAACCGCAAAGAGACAGGAATGAAAAACCCGCTAACCCGAAATGGTTAACGGGTTTCATTGATCAGTTCATAGCCCTGCGGTGGTACCTGGACATGTAGGTGACGCCGGTGTTGCGCACCATATTGTCTGCCTTTGAGACACATTGGCTCAGGGTATCAATGGCCTTTTGCAGGTCACTGCTGTTGTCAAGAAACAAATGAATTTCATTCTCTTCCATCTGCAGTTCGCTTTTCTTACATAGGTACCAGGGTGAGTTGTACCATACAAAACGCAAACCATCCTGCCACTGTTTTCCGGGAATTCCCCTCAGCTCCGCCCTGATTTTGTAATTCGCTTCGTCTGGGCCATCATTGGGGGTAACTGTTATGGATATGTGATCAAGTCGCATCTTTTTCCTCCCCAAAAACATTGTCCAGATATATTATTCACGAATCAGGGAAATATTATTTATCAATCTGCTCGCGGATTGTTCATTTATCAATCTGCTCGC
>CAYVFB010000034.1:0-25600 GCA_964450305.1 uncultured Ruminiclostridium sp. | reverse complement strand
GGGAAATATTATTTATCAATCTGCTCGCGGATTGTTCATTTATCAATCTGCTCGCGGATTGTTCATTTATCAATCTGCTCGCAGATTGTTCATTGAACAATCTGCGGCCTGAATATAATAGTCGCAAGGGGCGGGATTCTTATAACGATGGAACAGGGTTTCTGATGATAAGGCACTTTTTCAGCTTGAATGGGTTGGCTGTTAATTACGTTGCTGCCCCCAAATTCCTCCCTGTCGCTGTTGAAGATCTCTTCATAAACGGTGTCTATCGGTGCGCCAATGCGATAATGATCATGGGCGGCAGGTGTAAAATTGCATACAACGATGAGCATGTCACGCCAATCCTTTCCCTTGCGGACAAAGGAAATAATGCTATGCTCGGTGTCATTGCAATCAATCCATTCAAATCCCTCATATTGGAAATCCACCTCATGCAGGGCTGGCTCACGGCAATACAGCCGGTTTAGTTCCCTCACATATTCATGGGTTTTCTTGTGCATCGGGTAATCCAACAGATGCCAATCCAGGCTCTCCTTGTACTTCCATTCAATAAACTGACCATATTCACTGCCCATAAACAGCAGCTTCTTTCCCGGATGGCTTATGAAATAACCCAATGCGGCTCGCAGGCCCGCGAATTTTTGCCAGTAGTCCCCCGGCATCTTGCTCAGCAGAGAGGCTTTCCCATGCACCACCTCGTCATGGGACAACACCAGAATGAAGTTTTCACTCCATGCATACATGGAGGAAAAAGTGATGAGGTTCATATGATCCTTACGGAACAGGGAATCCATGCTCATGAACTTTAAAAAGTCATTCATCCAGCCCATGTTCCATTTGTGAGAAAAACCGAGTCCGCCATCGTGTACCGGTTTAGTGACCATAGGCCAGGAAGTGGATTCTTCAGCGATCATCATCACATTGGGAAAATATTTGAAAACCACAGTATTCAATTGGCGGACGAACTCAATAGCCTCCAGGTTTTCCCGGCCGCCGTATTGGTTGGGTATCCAATCCCCTTCGTCCCGGCAGTAATCAAGATATAGCATAAACGCCACGGCATCCACCCGAAGGCCGTCGGCATGAAAAATATCCAGCCAGTATACGGCGTTGGAGATCAAGAAGTTGCGAACCTCGTGGCGCCCGTAATTGAAAATGTGGGTGCCCCATTGCCGGTGCTCTCCCCGGCGGATATCTTCGTGCTCATAAATGGCGGTACCGTCGAACCGGGCCAGACCATGCCCGTCCTTGGGAAAATGCGCCGGCACCCAGTCCAGAATAACCCCAATGCCGTTCCGGTGGCAGGTATCGATGAAATACTTCAAATCTTCCGGTGTGCCATACCGTGCGGTTACAGCATAATAACCGGTAACCTGATAGCCCCAGGAGCCATCAAAGGGGTGCTCCATCACCGGCAGCAGCTCCAGGTGGGTATACCCCATCTGTTTTGCATAGGGGATTAGCCGTTCAGCCAGCTGGCGGTATGACAGAAACCGGAAACCGGTTTCAGATTGCGGGTCGGGATCGGGTTCCTGCTGCCAGGATCCCAGGTGGACCTCATAAATGTTCACAGGCTTCGAGTCGGTGTTTTCACGCTCCCGCTGCGTCATCCATTTCTTGTCGTCCCAGGTGTAGTTTTCAAGATCATAGACCATGGATGCCGTTGCAGGAGGTTTCTCAGCGTAAAAAGCATAGGGATCTGCTTTCAGATAAAGCTCATCAAAAGGTGTGCGAATCTCATATTTGTACAGGTCATGCTTCATCAGCCCGGGGATGAACAGCTCCCAGACCCCGGAGCTTCCCATCATCCGCATCTGATGCCGCCGGCCGTCCCATTGGTTGAATTCTCCCACCACACTGACACGCTTGGCCGAAGGTGCCCATACACAAAAGGAAACCCCCTGAATTCCGTTTATTTCACGCAAATGAGCTCCAAGCCTCTCATAAATACGGTGATGATTGCCCTGATTGAACAAAAACAGATCATACTCAGACAGCGTGGGCCAAAAGCTGTAAGGATCATAGGATTCATAACTGTGTCCGGTGACATTGGTGATTTTAAGCTTATAGACAAAGGGTTTCGTTTTTCCCTGGACCTCAAGTGTAAAGAAACCGCGGGGATCCTTTTTCTGCATGTTGAACCAGGTACCGTCTTCCTCATTGTGCAGGCAAATGCTTTCCGCGTCAGGTATGTACACACAAACCGTAATTCCGTCGTCTGCATGCATACCCAGTATTTCATGCGGATTCCGGTGGTACCCCGACAAGATTGCTTCAACAACGCTTTCATTCAAATAAAAACCCATAATAAACCCTCTCATCTGCAGAGATAAATGCCCTGCCTCCCATATTTTTGCGATCTTTTACGGCTAAAGTATGCCCAAATTGATCATAAACATAAAACTTTCTATTTTCAACAGTGCCTTAAGCCTGTATACCTGTGATTGGATGGGGCGCCTATTGTATCCATCCTCAGAAATATGATACACTGAAAACAGGATGGAGCTTTGTGCTGCCTGGCAGTATTACCGCTGTTTTGCCGGGCTTCCAAACAAGAACCACGAAACTCGGATCGCAAGAAACAATAAGAACCCAAATGGGGTGAAAACCAATGTACAGCAACAGGCCGATTATCTACAAAAAGGACAGAAGACAAAAAAAGGATTTCATCAGCTCATGGCTGGAGGTATCCGGCGTTTTGGTGTGGCTCATCCTATTCGCCACCGTTCTGCTGTTTCAGAAAGCTCAGCCAAGGGAAAAAACATTTTTTGACAGGCTTTTGGCGGTGGAGCTCGCAGATACGATGAATTATACCTTTCTGGCACCGATTCTGTACCTGCTTGTACTATTATTGGTCCTCAGCGCTGTTTCACTGTTCTTAAACATTAAACGACTAAAACGAAGAACCGATCATATTCGCATTTCCTATATTATTGCGCTGGTCTTTGCCATTGGCGGGCTTATTTTTTTCCTGATCCGGTTTTAGTGTCAGGTTTTTTCAGAAGCCTTTAATCTGCTGCCTGCTGCTGAGCCTGATTTTCCAGCACCTGCAGTAAACGATAGATGATAGTGGCGGCTTCTGCACGGGTTGCAGGGTTTACAGGCCCCAGCCTGTTTTCACCGATTCCATTGATAATACCGGCATAATTCATGGCAGCGAAGGCCGACTGTGCATAGCCTGCGACCTGATCATAATCAATAAACTTGTAAAGAACATACAAGGGAGGCTGCTCAAGGTTGAATTGAGCGGCTTTTACCGCACGGCAGGTATAATAAACAATATCCTGCCGCGTGATGGGTTCATTGGGCCGAATCAGACCGTTCTCATCCGGTTCGATGATGCCCTTTCTGTATGCCGTCATCACCCAGCGGTGGAACCAGTCCTCCGGGGTGACATCCGTAAAGCTGCCTATGGGGGTTTCCGGAAAAGAGAAGGTTGCTGTAAGCAGCTTGATGAACTCTGCCCTTGTAACACTTCCCGACGGATGATATTGACCCTTTCCGTTCCCATTGATAATCCCCATGGAAGACAGCTCCAATATGGCGTCACTGGCCCACAAATGGGATCGCAGATCGTTAAATTCCATCACCATCGGGGTTTGCACCAGGATCTCATTGCTGACGAAGGATTCACCGGCAGAATTTTTTGACCGTACCAGGTAGGTATAAGCCTGGCCCGGAAGGACAGATGCGTCGGCAAAGGTAGTTCCGTTTGCCTTTATGGACCCGATTCGCTTGAAATCTTCATCCAGATTAATGTCTTTTCGGTAAATGATGAATTCATCCTCGTTATCTGAAAGATCCGCCCACACCAGCGCAACCCGCTTGGCGCCGACAATGGTGGGAACCATCAGGCTTGGCGTCGTCGGTATCTTTGTGGAATAAAACTCTTCACAGCTGTACCGTTCAGATACGGGAGCTTCGCTGAAAGCCCGGATGCGCAGGGTATAATCAACGCCCTGTGCGGGGGTGAACCGGTAAAGTGTGACACTTTTCGGAATCTTCTCGAGGGTATGCCACACGTCATTGACCGAGGTTTTATACTCTATGATATAATACTGGTCTTTCTTCGAGGAATCATCCCAACCGGCCATCCCCATGCCAAAATCATCCCAGCCCAGGTACACAGTGCCATCTGATCTGGATATAACAAGCTCTCCCTGAGATTTACTGAAAGAAACAAGGACGGGATCAATTTGTGTGAAGGGGGAGAAGATGGTATTGCTTTTCACAGCCCGGATGCGATAGCTGTAGGTTTCACCGCTCATGACATCTTCATCGGAATACATGAGGCTACCACGGGCGGTAACGCCGATAAGCTGCCAAATACCTGTTGAAGCTGGCAGGCGCCACACTTCAAAGCCCGATTCCAGCGTTTTTTCATACTCCCAGGTGATGAAGACCCGCTCGGGAATAATGGCCTTGACAACTGCGTTTGTAACAAGGGGCAGAACCTCGGCGGTAATATCGATGGCAGGACTGTAGTCGGATTCAGCCGATGAGGAAACAATTTTCATTCGATAGGTATGGAAGGTCCCCGGGTTTACCCTGTCGATATAAAACCCGGTACGACTGAGAGATTTCAAGGGCTCAAAGGTTCCTGAAGAACCCAGTTTCTCCAGGATTATGGTATTGCTTCCAGCGGCGTTTTCATCCCATTCCAAACGAATTTCAGTAGCCGACAGCGCATAACCATAAAAGTAAGTGTCCAGTTCCAGCTTGGTAAATCCGGAAACACCCCGTGCGTTCGGAAAATAATCCGTGATGAAGCCCTCCGCATAACGGGATCGGATTCTGTAATGATACATTATACCGGGCTCAAGCCCGTTATCGGTATATTCCGTATCTCCCGGCCGGCAGGTATGTATCTGTTCCCACAGAAGGTTTCCTGCTTTTCTGCGCTCAACCATGACGGTACTGTTATCGGGGGATACATAGCCATCGCCAGGGTAGCCCCAGGCCAGGGTGATCTGGGTTGCGAAGGTCTGTTTGATCTCCAGTTTATTAGGAAATAAAAATGGAATGATAACCTCATTGCTTGGACTTCCGGTAAAAGAGCTGCGTACGGGGATTACCCGGTAAGTATATTGTTCGCCATTAACAACAGTATTGTCGACATAACTTTTAACGTCACCCTGCAGTGTTTTCAGGGAGATAAACGTTCCGTAACCCGTTCTTCTCTCAACCCGGTAGTTTGTTTCCATCGATGAGGCATCTTCCCATGACAGCTCCACACCGTCCACAGAAATAACTTTCGCGTTTACATTCAGAGGTGCTTTCAGGAAGGTCGAAGCCGACTGACCTGAAATGTTGTTCGGATAATACAGGTAGATGGCGGAGGTTGCTGTAAGGGTGCGTATACGATAGTAATACCGGGTTGCCTCGGACAGACCTGTATCGGTCCAGGTGCTTTCGGAACCGGGAACGGTAGCGATGGTCTGCCAGGTGTTTGTACCTTCGGAACGGCGCTCGATCACAGTCTGGTAATTGGTTTCGGGAATGCTGTGGGCTGGGGGATAGGTCCAGGACAACTCAATTTCAGAATAAGAGATTCCCTTCGGGCTGAGGCCGGTTGGACATAGATATTCCACAGGCCAGGATTCAGCCGTATCCCCCGTGGGGCTGGTTCCCGAGGCAAAAACCCTGTAGACATAGGTATGGCCGTTGGTGATCCCCGTATCCTGCCATGAAGAGATGTCCGAGGCCACGGTGAACAGCGTTTTAAAGCTGCCGGAATCGGTCTTCCTTTGAATGGTGTATCTGGCCGCACCCTGTATGGTATTGTCCCAGCTGACCCGAATATTACCGCTGCCGTATACCATGGCGTTCACAAACGATGGGGCGGGCAAAGAGTCGGCGGAGGCAACTATGGGACACAGGGCAAGTATAGCCAGGATTGACAGTATGTAAAGAGTTTTCTTCATAAACCTCACTCCAAATGTAGCACTACGGGATTACAGCATTTCGCTGATGGGTTTTTCCTGCGGCTTCAGGCGGGACATGAACCCTTTTAATGATTTTACCACAAATTGAATAAAAATTCTGTATCATTTCAATTACCCAAATATATTATCGTATAATGCAGGCTGAATTGTTTAGCTTTTGAATTCATTTATTTAAAGCCTTTGGAAATAAGTACACCACTTTTCACGAAAGCTAAAAAATCATCATTCAAGGCAGGGTAAACAAAAAAAGTGGCCGGCGTTTTAAGAAGTGCGCCAGCCAAATTAAAGGGGGTCAAAATGTATTGTGAGGTCATTAAGAGTTTAACCTGTATATGGTTCTTTATACATGTTTTAAAAATAAATTTTATCGATTTCAAGCTTACCTGTAATGTCACATACAGCGCCCATGCAGAGAATAAAGCAGGACAAGAGTTATTCGCTTTGAAGTTCGGTTGCTTAAGCCCCTGCTGTGGGTTAACAGATGCGAAACTGGCGGGTTTGTCGCGCTTCCGCTCACTCCCGGGGCTGAGCGGGAATGCATTGCATGCGACTACATCCTTTGCTATAATAAGATAAAGTTGGGCTGTCAGGTTCAACAAGGATGGAGAGGACTTTTAATGAACAATGAAATTTGGAAAAAGCCGCTCAGAGCGTGCAATATCGGCGGAGAAGCGCTGATTGAAGGCGTAATGATGCGCGGCAATAACAAAATGGCCACCGCAATCCGCAAGACAAACGGCGAGATTGTTGTTGAAACCACAGATTATGTACCCCTTGCAAAGAGGTTTTGGCTTTTAAAGCTGCCGATTGTTCGCGGGGCTGTGGGCATGCTGGAATCCATGGTCGTGGGCATGAAGGTTCTGATGAACTCAGCGGAAGCAGTGGAATTTGAAGAGGAAGAATCAAAGCTGGACAAGTTTTTAAAGAAAGTATTCGGGGATCACTTTTTTCAGGCAATGCTTTACTTTTCAGTGGCCATTGCCCTGGTGTTCGGTATCCTTTTGTTTATGCTGCTGCCGAACTGGATAGCCGGGTTGTTTTCTTTTGATAAATCCACCACCGGTGGTTCAATCCTGGCAAACCTTTTGGAAGGTTTACTGCGTGTGGTTATCTTTGTGACCTACATCCTGTTGGTGTCAAAAAACAAAGAGATTAAAAGGGTTTTTGAGTATCATGGGGCCGAGCACAGTGCCATTTATGCCTATGAAAACATGGAAGAGCTGACACCGGAAAATGCCCTCTCCCATACCACGCTTCACCCCAGATGCGGTACTGCGTATATGTTTGTGGTTATATTGACCAGCATTCTTCTGTTTTCTTTTGCCCGATGGAACACGCCTCTGATGAATATAGTCATTCGTCTGGCCCTGTTGCCCCTTGTTGCAGGCGTAGCCTACGAGATTTTCAAGCTGGCGGCAAAATCAAGCTTCAAGCCCCTGCGGGCAATCAGTTATCCCGGGTTGATGCTGCAGAAAGTTACAACGCAGCCCCCCGACAAAAGCCAGGTGGAGGTTGCCCTGGCCGCATTAAAGGCGGTGATAGAGGAAGAGCCTGTAAACGAAAAGTCAGAGGAGCCGGTAAGCAAAATGTCGGGTGAGCCAGTAAACGAAAAGCCGGAAGAATCGGTAAATTAGAACCAAAGCGGCCGATAAACAAAAAACCGGGAGCCTGCTAATGATAAGACAGAAGAACCGGTTCAACAGTAAAATGAATCAACCTGTGCGGGAGCGTGAAGCCATTTGACTGTTCAGGAAGCCCTTGAATGGGCCTGTCACACGCTGAAAGAAAAAAGCATCGAAACCCCGGCGAGGGAAGCCGGGGTTTTATTGGCTTTTGTTTTATCACAAGAGTTTTCCTGGCTATACGCCCATCCCAGACATAAGCTGAGCACCGGGCAGGAAGAAAAGTTCAGGGAAAGCGTTGGGCAAAGAGCAGCAGGCATGCCCTTTCAGTACATTTCGAACAAGCAGGAGTTTATGTCACTGGATTTTTATGTGGATGCAAACTGCCTGATTCCAAGGGCGGATACCGAAGTGCTTGTGGAAGCCGCGCTTGCATGGATTCAGGCACATCCGGCAGAACGGATGCGTGTTTTGGAGGTGGGAACCGGCTCCGGTGCCATTGCGGTTAGTATTGCCCGTTATTCGGATAATACTGAGATTCACGCGATGGATCTGTCTGACGACGCGCTTCGAATTGCACAGGAAAATGCGCGTAAACATCAGGCTCACATTCACTTTTTCAAGGCTGATTTTCTTGCATGGGAACCGGATAACACCTATTCTCTTCTCTTATCAAACCCCCCATACATCCCCCACCATCAACTGAAGGGATTAATGCCCGGTGTCCGGGATTATGAGCCCCATATGGCCCTTGATGGCGGAGAGGACGGGCTGCTTTTTTACCGTGCCATCGCACAAAAGGCGAACAAGCTGTTATTGCCGGGGGGTGCCATTTTTACAGAAGTGGGAATAAATCAAGCCGAACAAGTTATGCTTCTGTATCAGCAGCATGGGCTGGAAGTGCGGTCATACAAGGATCTGGCGGGTATCGACAGAGTTGTTTTTGCACAGCGTGCTGGAAAATATTCTTAAAATAATTGTATAAATCATACTTTTCGTGATTATACTTAAGTATGCGGTAGATTCTGATCTGCCTCTGTATTCCGGTATGACCCTGTGCCATTACCTTGTTTGCAGGCGAGCATGGTCAGGGGCTGCCGGTTTCTAAGCTATTTTCATTGAAAAGGGGCTGTGATGGATGAATGGAAACCCGGCGTACCATCCGATGGATATGAAGGGCTACGGTCTTGTGAAAAGGCTGTTTCAGTTCAGGGAGAACGAGATGGAATCAGATCAGCTGGATCCCGAAAAGGACAAGAATGTTTTATTAAAACACATCAAGCTGGCCCGACAAGACTGGCTGAGCGCCCTTTCAAACTTTGAACAGGCACAGGATCCGGACTTAATCGATTATTACATCTATAAAATGAAAGCTTGTCAGGTGCGCTATAATTATCTGTTAAAGAAAGCCAAGGAAATAGGGCTGAAACAGAATATTTACTGCGGCTGACCGCTGTTACGGTTATCGCTGTGTCTCTTACTCCCACAGCGGGCATTCTCATAAACCTCTCCACTTCATTGTTTCACAATTTGAAGGGGGAATTCTTGCTTCAACAGGTTTGTCATCAGGTTCGTTCCAGTGGGTACACACCCAATCTGCCGTCTGTGCAAGCGTTAATTCGAGCTGTTCTGTGATAAAAATCCGTCCGCCCGAATACAATGATAAGGGACAATCATACGGGGGGACAAAATGGATAAACTGTTGATATTGCTGGCATGGGTGACAGGCATTCTGGTGGTCATGGCTTTGGGTAAAAAGCTGAAGATACCTGTACAGTTTGCCCTGAAACTATTGGTGAACGCTCTTCTTGGCGGTGCTGTCATTTTATTGATAAACCTTCTTGGACAATACATCAACTTTCATATCTCCCTGAATGTTTTCTCCGCACTGATTGCGGGAATACTGGGACTTCCAGGCGTCATTGTGCTGATCATCCTGAAGTACCTGTTGTAATAATCAATATTTCCCCGGCATATAATGGTTCAGTAGACAGACTTACCGAGTAATTACACGCAGACTGACCGGGCTTTGTTAAAACAGGCTGTGGCATACCCTGGTATCGTCATGCCTGCAATTTGGGACAGGATGGTCTACCCCTCTATGGTGGCAGCAACATCCCTATGTATTGTCATGCCTGGAATTTGGGGACAGGATGGTAGAAGTGTATGCAGGAATCGAAAGGGTTGATAGAAACCGGCTTTGGTATCCGTATTACGGGTATTAAGCCTTATCGTGCGGGATATATTCTGGATACCAATGCCGGAAAAAAATACATCAAGGCATGTCAATATACGAAGGAACGCGTTCAATTCATCCATGCGGCAAAAACACATTTGATAACACATCATTTCACACAGATTGATCCCTATTGCCTGACTGATGCCAAGCAGCCTTTTCTGGAGGCTGATGAGGGTATTTATACCATGGTGAACCTGATTGAAGGCAGGGAATGTGAATTTGACGATGATCGGGATGTTGTTCGGGCTACCGAAGCCCTGGCCATGATGCATAAAGCCGGACACGGCTTTGCCCCCAAAGGGGGAGGACTGGTTCCGAACAGTCTTGGCAAGCTGCCGGGATGCCTGAAAAAAAGACTGGAGGATATCCGAAAGCTCAGAAGAAAAGCTGAAAAAGAACGAAACGGTTTTGACTATCTGTTTATCGAGCATTTCAGTGATTTTTACACTATCGGTGAAAAGAGCCTTGAAACGCTGCTGGGCTCGCAATACAACAAATTGGTTGAGGTGACCCGCAGGGAGGGTATGATATGCCATCACGATTATTCCTACCAGAATATTTTACTGAAGGGAGAAAAGACCGCCATCATCAATTTTGATTATTGTAATCTGGAATTGAAAATATATGACATCGTGAATATTCTTCGCAGGAGAATGCGAAAATGCAACTGGGATATTCAAAAAGCAAGGCTGATTCTGGATGCATACCGCAGGATTGAACCGCTGGAGCGGGATGAAATGAAAGTGATGAAGAGCATGCTGCAATTCCCTCAGAAGTTCTGGAGGGTGATAAACCGCTACTATAACAGCAAGCGCTGTTGGGCACAGAAGAATTTCACCCAGATGCTTGAAGAGGTAGTGGGCGAGAAGGAGTCGCATTTGCAGTTTGTGGATGATTTCGATAAATTATGAAGTTTGCTCACCCATATATCCCGGCTGTTCTGCGATTGAAATAATTGCCTTGATTGTAATTTCAAACAGGGGGCGATCTCAAAAGTACTGAGATGGCCCTCTTTTTAATTGGTTTACCACTGGACGCGTTCGTGAACAAACCCAATGCATGAAAAAAGCATTTCAGGAAATACTTATACAGTGCGCTGGTGAATAGATTTCAAGGCTCATTTCACATTTCATATTGTGACAAATACCCTGTTAAAACGCTGAAAATACTTGATAACAGAGATAGCCAGGAAAAACGGAGAAAACAAAAATAAAACCGATGAAATTTTATAATACGGAAATAAATACTGGATGAAATACTTGACAGAATATTGGAACGCGAGTATAATAATTAATTTTATTGACACAGGGTTGAAAATTGTGGTATAATGTCAACGACAAAAGAAGAGGTGATTGGTATGGTTGAGAAAAACACTCTGGTTCAAATCAAGAAGGAGATGGAGTCTTGCATCGGTAAAAGAATTCAGCTGAAAGCGAACAAAGGCAGGAAGAAAACATTCGTCAAGGAAGGCATTCTGGAATGCACTTACCCCAGTATCTTTACCGTTCGCTTTGAAAACGATTTCAAGAATGTCCGCAAAGTATCCTACAGCTATACCGATGTATTAACCAACACCGTTGAAATTAAAATTTGTGGCAACAGCAAAATGATCGTATAACTTCAGCCATTCAATTTTAGTTGACACCTTCATCCAGAAGGTTTGTAAATCCAGCAAATTCCAAAAACCCCGGCGCATGCCGGGGTTTTTATTTACACTGGGGACAGGTTCCTATGTAAATCCTAAGATTTACATAGGAACCTGTCCCCAGTGTAAATACCAGCGTTAAGCACCTTACTCGAAGAAGGCCTGGCCATCAAACGGATAAGTCCCGTCAAAGCCGCCGTAGAAATCTTCGGTGGTAAAGGTGTTTTCAATAAAGGATATGATAAATTTTCCGCCGCTTTTTTGTTCCGGGGTTAGAATTTCGCAGGTGAGGACTAAACGTTGGATATTTTCCCTGTTGGTATACAGTGAAACGTCAAAGGTTTGTCCGTTTGAAGGCAGACTGTATTCGGGCTGTTCTTCCGGCGAATTGGTGTAAGTCCCCCCGTAAAACCCTCTGTCATCACGCTTGTATACGCCGCAGTCAACGCTGAAGGACCAGATATATCCATCGGGAAGCTGCGGAATATACCCCCGCATTCTGACTTTTTCGTTAAATTCATAGAATCGAAGCGAATTCAGCACGACATCCACAAACTCATCCGCCTTTAAAATCGACATGACTCCTCCCGTGTTGCGGATATAATCAAGGGATGGGTCAATTCGTATTCCTTCCACCTCAATCATACCCTTTTCCAGGGTCTTCTGTTCCGGCCTGTTCAGCTCTGTAACCGGGACAGGCGTTGGGCCGGGGTTTGCGGCAGCGTTGATCGTAAAAACCCTTCTTGAATCGGCATCGATCAGCCGGCGGATCACCGACACAGCCTCGGCCCGGGTAAGCTGGTTGCGGGGTTTGAATTCACCGTCCGGATATCCTGACAGAACCCCCAGGTCATAACACTTGATTACATTGGATTTCGCATCACTGGAAATATCCTTGTAATCCACAATCAGGCTGCTGATCGAAAGGGAATCCCGATAGGTTTTTTCTTCCGGCATCAGCTCAAGGGCCCTGCCTGCAAGCAAGGCCATACTCTCCCTGGTGATGGGTTTCCGATAGGCATCGTATGCCCCGACGTTGTCCGCGCCCGCAAGAAAACCATCCGAGGGATGGATATAGCCCTTTTCCAACGCTTTGACAATATAGGCGGAGGCCCAGTAGTCACCGGTTAGTTCAACCTCATCGCCCATTGCGGTAACAATCAGCTTAATGAACATGTCTGCAGTCAAGGGTTCGTCCGGCTTGAAGGTGCCATCGAGATACCCTGAAAAAATGTGTCCCGGATGGTCCAGAAGATATCGCAGATCCTCCAGGTACCATGCTGCTGCCGGTACATCGGAAAAGGGAACAGGTTGCGCCGCCTTCGCGGTGATGCTTACGGAAACCAGCATGATGACAAGCATCAGCTTTACAAGGCTTTTATTCATTCTTCGCATGATCGTACCCCCCATTGGGAAAAGATTCTTTTACCGAACCGTAAATAAGTAGTTTTACATAGTGCCGTCTGACTCCCATCAAAGCTCATAACGCACTTTTCTTCAAAAAAGCGTTCTTTGCTTCGTTGAACAATGTCACTCTTTATACGTATACTATATCGCATAAGTCGGATTATGGTAAAGATTCATTTTGTTATGGCAGATATTACCATACAGCAGCAAGCAGGCGGAGCCTTCTGAACGAAGCGAAGAATCTTTGCATTACTCCTGGAAGATCCTTCGCTATGCTCAGGATGACGTCGCTACACTCAGGCTAAACCCCAATAACTGAGTAGTTACTATGTAGAGGCAAGCAGGTGCAGACGGCTAAACAAAGTTAAAGATTCTTTCATTACTCATGGAGGATCTTTCGCTACGCTTAGGATGGGAACACTGCGCCGCGTAAAATTCACATATCTTTGAATAGTGGTGAATAAAATAATCAGAAGAGCATTTTCAATTATTCTTCAGACTTGGGGTGGAAATCCGAAAAGTATTTCCGACACCAGTCATAATGCGCGGACAACATCCATATATATATTACAAAAATGTAATTTACCTTGAGGGGGATTCGTATGGCAGTTGAATTGATAAAGAAACCCATTCATGTTTTTCAAACCATTGACGAGCAGCAAAAGGAAGAGCTGATGGAAACCGGAATGATAGTGCCCGATAGCAAGCCCGATGTCCTGGATGTTCTTGTGGTGGATGCGGATGTTACTGTAAAAACCAGAGAAAAGACAGGAAAGGTGATGGAAATAGGCGGAGAGATCTGTTATCAGGTGATCTATCGGGCCGATAACCAGGAACAAAGCCTGGAAGCCATCAATGCAAAAGCCCCCTGGTCCATCTCCTGCAACTACCCGGCCCGGGAGGAAGATATCCATACCCTTGTACAAAGCAATGTTGAACACTCCAACGTCGATGTAGTCAATGGCAGGAAGCTGAGTGCAAAGTCGGTGATCAGGCTGAATGTGAAATACCTGGCCGGAAAGAGCATTGAAGCAGGCGAAATGGTACAGGGCGACAATGTTTATCAAAAAGCTGATCAGCAGCAAATCGCCATGCTGGAGGACATGGGTGAAAGAACCGTAAATATCGGCGAAACAATGGACCTTCCGGATGGGAAGCCTGCAATGGGAGAAATTTTATTGAACCATGCGGCAATAAAAGATGTTAAGGTGAACGATAACATGAACCTGGAAGGAACGCTGGAGGTGGATTACCTGTATCGTGCTGAAAATGACAACAGCCGTATGGAGAACATCCATATGGAAATTCCCGTCTCCCAAAACCTTGATGTGGAAAACTATCGTTACGATAATGCCTCTGTCAATGCGGTGGTAAAGTCCGTCAACATGAGGCCTGATGAAGATATGGACGGCCTTTTGACGAAGGTTAAAATGGATGCCGAGATAGGTGTGGATTATTCCCTGTACTCGAGAGATAATGTTCATCTGGTAAGGGACGCATATTGCCTTGATTATGACTTTGAGCTGGAAAAGAAGCCAGTGACGGTGGGTATTGAAGAAAACGACATCCGGGAAAATATTCAGGTGAACGGAAATCTGCCGATGGATACCGAAGGGGACACCCTGGAAGAGGTTGTTAGCCTGATAGCAAAACCACGGCTTCTTTCAGCCGGTAATCAAGCCGGAGCCATTGAGATTAACGGCTGCCTGGATATTTGTGTGTTGTATGCGACAGGGATGGATATGAGGGTTTTAAGAGGTGACAACCGCGAAATTCCTTTCACCCACAGGCTGACGCTGTCCGAGCCCGAGGCTGCCTATGAAAGCAATGTCACGCTTTCACCCGGGCAAAACAGCTATGAGATCATCTCAGATTCAGAGTTGGCTGTAAAGTCTCAAATCGTCATTACGGTTCATTTATCAAAAAAACAGCAGATCAATGTTGTTACAGGAGTTAAGGGAATAAAGCCTGCGGAAAAGAAGGAGAACCCGCCGCTTTTGATCTATTACGCACAGCAGGGAGAGAACCTTTGGAACATCGCCAAAAGGTACCGGGTTCCTGTTCAAAAAATTCTGAATGACAATGGGATGCCAGAGGAGATTGAACCGACTGCAGGGCAAAAGATTCTGTTGATCGGCTAAGGTGAATTAATTCAACAGGCCATATTTTAGTTACAGACAGGGAGCCATCTCTCTGTCTGTTTTTGCTTATGAGTTAAGTACAGGTTCAGTGCCAGGATCAAGGATCGTTCCAGTAGATATACTCATCGGGTAAGCCACTGTGGGAAATCCACGATTCGCTGATTTTTCCAGTAAACCTTTGGTCTCAGGCAACTGCCGAATGTACATTTTTATAGATTATATAAAACTGAAGAGTGCATTTTATAAGGTCTTTATTGCGCTTTGAATGTATTTTGTATATAATAGTCTCAGTATTAATTCTGCACAAGCGAGAAACGGGGATGCAACTGTGAAATTTTTAACCATGTCAGCCCCAGCAAAAATAAATCTGTCGCTGGACATCACGGGTAAACTCGATAATGGGTACCATAGCCTTGAGATGATCCTGCAGACCATATCTCTGAAAGATGAGATCGTCCTGGAGAAGCAAAACGAGGGCATTTCCATTGAATGCAATCAACCGCTTGTCCCGCTTGATGACAGCAATATTTGTTATAAGGCCGCCAGGATCTTTTTCCTAAAGACAGGAATACAGGGCGGTGTAAAAATAAAGATCGATAAAAAAATACCCATTGGCGCAGGCCTTGCAGGCGGAAGCACCAATGCAGCCGCTGCGCTGAAAGGGCTGAATGCCTTATACGATGCGCGCCTTTCCGGGGAAGAGCTGATATCGCTGGGGCTGCAATGTGGTTCGGATGTTCCATTCTGCCTTGTTGGCGGAACATGCCTGGCAAGGGGCATAGGGGAAAAACTTTCGCCTTTGCCGGCATTACGCGGTGTGCATGCAGTATTGATTATGCCGGATTTTTCTGTTTCCACCGCATGGGTTTACCAGAACTACCGCATGGACGACCCTGTACGGCATCCAAACACCCAAGCCATCCTGTCGGCCATCCAAACCGGAGATATCCCGGGGGTTGCGCGGGAGATGAAAAATGTTTTGGAGTCTGTAACAGCAGTGAAATACCCTGAGATTGAAGGGATCAAGCGGGATTTGAAAAACAGGGGTGCACTGGGCAGCATGATGAGCGGCAGCGGGCCATCGGTTTTCGGGCTGTTCAGCGACGCAGAGCAAGCGCACTGCGTGTTTTCAACCCTCCAAAAGCAATATGAAAACATTTGGCTAGTAACAACATAACAGGCGTATCACCTGCCTAAGACAAGGAGCTGCTATGGCAAAACTTACAAAGATAAAAATGGATGATTACATGCCCTTGCGAGATGTTATTTTCAATACGCTGCGAGACGCTATTGTTTCCGGAGATCTGAAACCCGGTGAGCGGTTGATGGAGGTTTCTCTGGCAGAGAAAATGGGTGTAAGCAGAACGCCGGTCCGCGAGGCCGTCAGAAGGCTTGAGGTGGAAGGTCTGGTGACCATGACCCCCAGGAAGGGAACCCACGTGGCGGAGCTATCCGTGAAGGATATCATGGACGTTCTGGAGGTTCGTGCTGCCCTTGATAAGCTTGCGACAGAGCTGGCGGCCAGCCGCATCCGCCAGGACAGTATGCGCCAGCTGGAGTCCATCCATAAGCAGTACATTGCCCACCTGCAAAAAGAGAACCTTCAGGGCGCAATCAAAAAGGATGTAGAGTTCCACGATATCATCTATCAGGCATCCGGTAACAACAAGCTGATGAATGTGGCGGCGAACCTCCGTGAACAGGTCTACAGGTTCCGCGTGCTGTATATGCGTGATTTCTCCAATGCCGAGGATGTTTTAAAGGAGCATGAGCAAATTCTGAAGTCACTGTCTGAAAAGGATTTCCAGAAGGCCGGAAAGCTTGCGCAGGAGCACATTGTTCACCAGCAGCAGACCATCATCCAACGGGTTGAAAAACAAGCCGGAACCCATTGAGATCGCGGGAAATTCAAGCCTTGTTTTTTAAAGCTTTATATGATAAAATCTACTTTGCTGTCACAACAGGCATGAGCGAGCTATCAGGTCGCATGGGCGAGCAGTCAGGTCGCATGGGCGAGCAGTCAGGTCGCATGGGCGAGCAGTAAGCTTTGCTTACGACCAGCCAAGCTTTGCTTACGACCAGCCCTGGCCGATCCGTTCCGCGGAAAGCTTCCGCGTTCGACCGTCAGGTGTTATAGTTGCATCTGCCTGAATCCTTGCTCCGAAAGGGGCCGTAGTCCAGAAGGAGGTGAATGAATCAATGAATAAGTACGAATCCATTTTCGTTTTAAGCGCTTTGCTGGAGGATGAAAAAATCCAGGAAATCATCGCAAAGGTCAAAACTCTTGTCGAGACGTCAGGGCAGCTTGAAAAGGTAGATGAATGGGGTAAGAAACGGCTTGCTTATGAAATTGACGACCAGAAGGAAGGGTATTATACCTTGATGCAGTTTTCTGCAGCATCGGAATTCCCGGCTGAACTGGAACGTATTTATAAGATTACTGAAGGCGTTCTGAAGTACCTGATTATCAGACTTGATGAAACGAAATAAAAACAGGGAACAAGCCTGTTTTTGTGGATAATGGGCTATATGCCCGTTAGTGTGCTCTCTCTGCAGGCCATTACAGTGCCTGGAGAGGTTCACAAAGTGCAGGATCGGGTGCATCCGAAAGCGGATACTCCCGAAAACAGTTGGAGGTTTGATGTATGAACAAGGTTATCTTAATGGGTCGTTTGACAGCAGACCCGGAGCTTAGGTACACCACAGGCAACATCCCCGTATGCAGGTTCAGTATTGCAGTAGATCGCCCCTTTCAGAAGCAGGGCGAAGAGCGGCAGGCTGACTTTTTCAGAATAACCGCATGGAGAAGCACCGGAGAATTTGTGTCCCGCTATTTTAAAAAGGGAGCACGGGTTCTTGTCGAAGGATGGCTTAAAAACGACAATTACGATGACAACCAGGGCGTAAAGCATTACTCGATGGACGTGCAGGCAGAAAAGGTTTATTTCGCGGACAGTAAACGGGATGATACCGCAGGCGGCTTTTCACAGCAGCCTTCATACAGGCCACCCACGCCACAGGGTGCTCCGGCGCCGTCACAACCAGGCTCAAACAACGACGGGTTCTACCCGATGCCCGGTGAAGATGACGACCTGCCATTTTAACCAATAGGATGAAGGTTCCGGCTGAACACTCAGCCGGGTTGAACGAACTATTTTCGCACCATTTGGGTCAGGCTTCGGCCAAACCCAGGCAAGCTGCCGGCAAGGTTACCTGCCGGCGCTCACCGCGATCCCGGGTTTTCCCGGTTTGGCGGAACACTACAACAAATTTTTGCCCTTTTATTGTATATAATAGAAGGGCTTCTTTTTTAGTAAACCGCATAAACTCCATGCTCCGCCAATCAGAAAAGCCTGCTAATATTTGTTACTTTTGCGGGGCAGCAAAAAATACGTTTCAGCTTTATACCTGAGAGGGAGGAACAGGTGCGCCATATAACGGGATTTCTATTTGCGATAGCGGCCTTACTGCTGGTTCTGGCGTGCGCGCCCCGGACAGGTGCGATATATACTCATGACTCCATGTCTTATGAATACTCCGCAACCACCCTGATCGAATCCGGGGAGCTGAAATATTTCGGTTATGACACCCCCATCATTCAATGGCCCCCTCTTTATATTGCTATTACCGCATTGCTTGGTCTGTTTGATATACCCCTCACCCAGGGGGCGATATGGATCAATGCTGTTTGCTTTGCATATTTGATGTATGCCATGGCGGTATACCTGTTCGACAGCCTGAATGTGAAATGGCTTGCCATCCCGGCGCTGTTGCTGGTGTGCGCCTCAGTTCCAATGGTTTTGATTTCGGGTTATGCCTGGACTGAAATGCTGTTTACTTTTCTGTCCGTGCTGTCGATGATTTTGTTGCAGCAGTACGTAAAAAAGAATAAAATCGGCTGGCTGATTGCCACCTCTGTGATATCCGGCCTTTGCTGGATGACCCGGTATCTCGGCATCGTGATGATCGCCGTTTTGGCCGTGGTTTTGTTTCTATCGGAAAAACCCCTGCTGCGCAAAATCAAGATGACCTTTTTGTACCTTTTCATTTCCTGCGCCCCTATGGCCGTATGGGTTCTCCGTAATTTCCTGATTTCCGGAACCTTTACAGGGGGCCGATCCCCCGGCTATTTTACGTTGGGGGACAATCTTTGGCTGTCAATGCTTGTTTTCAAAGGCTGGTCTTCTTATATCACTCCATTGTTCGCCTATATAGCTGTCATTTTGTTGATTCTGCTGATCTGCATTCCATTTTTTCTGGAAAAGAAAGAAACGAAAACAGAGCAGAAAAGCCACAGAGACCTGTTGACGGCAGCTTCATATACTCTGCTCTATGGGGTGGTGTTGCTGGCATCGGCCACAGGCGCGGCGATGGATCCGATCAATGATCGTCTTTGGGCGCCGGTGTTTCCGTTCTGGGTGCTCACGCTGGTTTTTTTAATGGACGTACTGATAAGAAACATTCAGGAAAATCGGCTGAAGCAGTGGATTGCTGCAGGATTTCTGGTTTTCGCGCTGGTTTGTGCCACAAGCCCCGCATTATGGATATCCACCGAGGGGTTGGCACGCAAATACGAGTTAACAGGCCTGAAGCAGGACATTGGATATCGCCATTCTCCCATTGTTTCACTGGTGCGCGATAAAGTTCCGCGAATGAAGCAAACCCTTGTTATCAGCAATGATGCAGCACTGATAGGCGAGCATACCAGGCTTAAATGCTATTATCCGCCCAAAAAAGACAGTATTGCGCTGTATACTTTCAGCCGATACAAAGAAAGAATGGATGAATTCCGATCCGTTTATCTTGTATGGTCAGGACCGATGGATTCCGATAGCTTCATGACGGTATCAGAATTTCGGCGGGTGTATGATTTGAAAAAGATTGCCCAGAATAATTACTGTACCATATACCGGGTGAAGAAAATCCGCCGTCAACCCCCGCAGGAGACGAATGATGGTAAGGCAGATGTTAAAACTGATACGACCCAAACAGTGGATTAAGAATGTTTTTGTACTGGTTCCGCTGGTTTTTTCCAAAACCTTTACACAACCCGATGCGGTTCTGAGGGCATTATATGCCATGGCATGCTTTATTGCCGCATCTTCAGCAATCTATATTCTCAATGATATCATCGACATCGAAAAGGATAAACTGCATGAAACCAAAAGGCTCAGGCCCCTTGCCTCGGGCAGAGTGACAAAGGGCTCCGCGGCTGTGTTTATGGTTGCTTTGCTGATTGGAAGCCTTGTCGCATCCTGGTTTATTCATCCTTCAGTGGTACTGTGCATTGTTGCCTACGTTGTTATAAATATTATGTACACGCTGGCATTGAAGAAAATAGCGATACTGGATATCATGGTCATTTCACTGGGTTTTGTGCTGCGAGTTATATCAGGTGCGGCCGCGATACAGGTGTATATCTCTTCGTGGGTTCTTGTTTGCACATTCTTTATCGCACTGTGCCTTGCTGCAGGCAAGCGGAAAAGTGAAAAAGCGTCGCTTCAGGAAAATTCCGGCCATCACAGGAAGGTGCTGCTGTGCTATACGGATGACTTTTTAAAGAGCTTGATTCAGATTAGTGTTACAGGCACGTTTATTACCTATGCGCTGTATACGATTCTTGAATACGCCAACCAGCTTCCGATGATCACGATATTGTTTGTTTTTTTCGGCCTTTTCCGATACATGCAGCTTATTTTGGAGGAGCAGGAAGGCAGGCTTCCTGAAGAGATCATTCTTTCTGACAAACCGCTTATCGCGAGTATTCTTCTTTTTGGTGTTGCCTGGATAGTGATATTTCTGGTTTCCGGAAGCATGTGATAAACTTTGACGCTCGGAAGCACTTGACAGCCCTGGTGCAGCCTGCCATCGCTGTGCTTAGGATAAAACCCAATACCTGAATAGTTTCCATTTACAGGCACACAGGCGCAGCCTGCCATCTTGAACGAAGTGAAGGATCTATGCAATACTTCTGGTAAGATCTTTCACTGCACTCAGCTAAGCTCCCAGACAAAGAAACTATTCGGTAAATTACAGGAAACATGATATAATAAGACCAGGAAGCCGATGAGGAGATAAGAAAAACTATGTTACGGGCATTCATCAACATACTGCTGAAAAGGCCTATTCTGGCCATTTATGATGTGACAAAGCTTTGCAATCAGCGCTGTCTGATGTGCAATATCTGGAAAACAACCAGCCAGGACATGGATCTGAACCAGCTTGAAGCTGAAGTGAAAAAGCTGAAGCGCTTTGGCATTCGGTATGTTTTTGTTCAGGGTGGAGAACCCCTTGTACGCAAGGATATTATACAGGTTGTTGACCTATTCTTAAAATATCGCATCAAACCAACGGTTATTACCAATGGAATTCTTTTGACCGAGCAGATGGCGCGGGAGATCGCAAAAAGGCGCTGCAACCTGGCCATCAGCATCGATTCACTGGATCCGGCCCTTTTTGCAAAGCTGCGCGGAGCGGATAAACTGCCGCAAATACTTGAAAACATCGAGAAAATTTCCGGACTGGAGCGAAAGGGAAACTGGTCTATCACAACCACCATTACCGGTCTGTCGAAATTCAATGATATTAAAAACATCGAAGAGCTTGCATCCAAACATGGGTTTATGTATGCCATCCGTCCATATATCTTCGTGAAGGGTGTGGCAGGCAAGAAGGATGATGAGCTGACATACCAGTGGGATGATGTGGCGGAGATTTTTCTTTACATGTCGGTAAAAGCGCTGCAGAACAACTTTCTGGCCTGGTTGATCTACCAGGAGCATATCCGGTATATCAAGGGGGAAGGCATGCCGATGTGTGATGCGGCAAGGTATTCCTTCCTGATGACCGAAACCGGTGTGAAGAGCCCCTGCATTGAATTTACCAATGAAACCTTCAGCCTGGAGACTTTTCGCAAGGACAGGAAAACCTTCTGTAAAAGGCTTGCAGAGTGCAACGAAAACACCCCGTGCTTTTATAACGATGCGCGAGAGATCGGTGTGTTATGGCGAAAAAAATGGGTGATCCTGTTTCATTTTCCAAGGATTATTAAACAGCTTTTGAAGTATGGGAATTTCTTTTAAAGCCGCGGCACAAACAAAGTTTAGAGCAAACAGGCGCAGCCTGTCATCCTGAATGATGTGAAGGATCGTTGCATTCATCATCAACGCTTTTTCTGCAAGGAGGGCTTGCCATGAATATATTTATAACCGGTGCTTCAGGGTTTATCGGAACAGATTTGGTCCAAGCCCTGTCTGACGACCCTGTGGTGGACAATCTGTTTGCGCTGTACAGGCATAAGGAACAAATACCGTTTATTCCCAAAGTGAACCCGGTTTTAGGGGATCTGGAGGGGTTACCGGATATAAAAACAGATGCCGAAATCAATATTCTGGTTCATCTTGCGGGCTACTTTAAAACTGAATCAAAAGCCCTGTGCGACAAAGTGAATGTTCAGGGTACCAAGAAAGTCATCGAGTTTTGTAAGGTGAACAACATTCCCAAAGTTCTGTTTTTCAGCACCATCAATGTGGATTTGAAGTCAAAGGGCTGTTACGCGGCATCAAAGCTGGCTGCAGAGCAGGAAATCCGCGACAGCGGCCTGGATTATATGATCCTCAGGCCATCCCTTGTTTTTAAGGGCAGAGCCGGAAGCCTGGGGAAAATCATCCGATACGCTGAAAAGCTGCCCTTTGTGCCGGTATTTGGCAGCGGAAAGGCAAAAGAGCAGCCCATCCATCTGAATGAACTGACAGCGCTTACCATCGCAGCGATCAAGGACTTTAAACCAGGGCTTACACTATACGCTGCAGGCAAGGAAGCACTGTCTTTTCGACAATTGGTTAAAACAATAGGCAATAGCCTGGGTAAAAAAGCCAGGGTTATGCCCATACCCGCAAAACCCGTCAAAGGTATGCTGAAGCTGTTGGAGAGGGCTGGTATTCACCCTGGGGTCTCATCTGAGCAGGTTGCCCATATGAGCGAGGACCTGGCGGCAGACATGGACGAGACACTGAAACTATACCCCATTGAGCTTAAAGCTTTTAAAGATCATATGAAGGAAATTGCTAAAGCATAAGTTGATGAAATGAAGCGAATTTGGCTGCTGCTTCTGTTATAGAAAAAAGAGTCGCGTAACTGTCGGATAGCACCGTTAACAAAAACCAACCGCTTGCAGATGAGGGGTCTTACCCTGGAAAATTTAAAGTGAAGGAAAGAATTCAGATGCTCACTGTCGTGATCCCTATATATAATGAAGAAAAGCAAATTGAAAAGACCGTCTCAGTCATCTGCGAGATTCTTCAAAAAGCATCAGAGCAATATCAGCTGGTTCTGGTGGACGACGGCTCCCGGGATCAAACCTGGCAGGTACTGAAAAGCCTGGCGGACAATATCCCCGGCCTTGAAGCCATCCGGTTCAGCCGCAATTTCGGCAAGGAGGCCGCCATTATGGCCGGCCTGTCCAGAGCGCGGGGAGACGCCTGCATCATCATGGATGCCGACCTGCAGCACCCGCCGGAGTTGATTCCGCAGATGCTTCAGCTTTGGAAAAAGGGCATTGAGGTGGTGGAGGCTGTCAAGGAGGACAGGGGCCGGGAAAGCTCTTTTTCACGCCTGGGAGCCTCCCTGTTCTATAAAATCATGCACCGCCTATCGGGTTTTAACCTGGAGAACGCGTCCGACTTCAAGCTGTTGGACAAAAAGGTGGTTCAGGCGCTTTTGCAGATGCCTGAAAAGGAGACCTTCTTCCGCGGCCTGTCCGCATGGGTAGGGTACTCCCGGGCAGAAGTTTTTTTCAAGGTGCCTGAAAGGGAAACAGGTAAGAGCCGGTGGTCCGCACTCAAACTCATACGGCTTGCAATAGGTGCATTTACTTCGTTTTCTTCCTTGCCGCTTCAATTCGTCACCTTTATCGGCGTATTGTTTTTGATAGGCTCTGTGGTGCTGGGCATTCAAACGCTGGCAATGAAGCTGAGAGGCCTTGCCATCGGTGGTTTTACAACGGTTATTCTGCTGTTGTTGATCATCGGCAGCTGCCTGATGATAAGCCTTGGGATGATCGGCATGTATATAGCCAGAATATATAATGAAGTAAAAGCCCGACCCAGGTTTATCATATCGGAGGAATGCAAGGGCAACAGGTAAAGTCAATCTGTTTAAAGAACGCATAAACCGCTCACAGCCGAAACAGGATGAAGGAGCAGCATGGATCAAACAAATCAATCGATTCAAACACAAATTCAAATCGGAGATTTTTCACCTAAAAATAATATTTTTTTAGCCCCCATGGCCGGTGTTACCGACATGCCTTTCCGGTACCAATGCGCCAAAATGGGCGCAGGCTTAACCTATACCGAAATGGTCAGCGCAAAAGGGTTGTTTTACAATGACAAAAAGACCGGGGAACTAACCCAAACTCACCCGGCGGAGGCGCCCTGTGCAGTGCAACTGTTCGGATCAGAGCCGGATATTCTGGCAAGGGCTGTGCAAAGCTTCAATCTGCGTTCGGATATCGCCGTGATTGATTTGAACATGGGCTGTCCCGCCCCTAAAATCGTAAAAAACCAGGAAGGCTGCGCCCTGATGCAGAACGAAAAGCTGGCAGCCCAGATCATAAAGGCAGTGGTGAAAGCTTCGGAAAAGCCAGTTACCGTGAAGTTCCGCAAGGGCTTTGACAGGAATAACGCTGTGGAGTTTGCGAAAATGGCAGAAGACGCGGGTGCGAAAGCCGTGACCGTACACGGCAGAACCCGCGACCAGTTTTATTCCGGAAAAGCTGACTGGGAAATCATCGCACAGGTGAAGGCGGCAGTTACAATTCCCGTTATTGGGAATGGGGACATCTTTCAACCTGAAGATGCAGCGCAAATGCTGCAGCAAACGGGTTGTGACGCTATAATGGCAGGGCGTGGCGCTCAGGGAAACCCCTGGATTTTTCAAAAAATCCTTCATTATATATATACGGGTGAATTATTGCCCGGACCAACCGACGATGAAAAATATCGGATCATCCGAGAGCATTATCAGATGCTGATTGACCTGAAGGGTGAAACCACCGCCGTAAAGGAAATGAGAAAGCACCTGGCCTGGTATCTGAAGGGCATGCCCGGGGCGGCATATCTGCGCACAAAGGTTTTTACATTATCATCTTCATCAACAGTGTTGTCTTTTATTGGGCAACAACTATGCGGCAATAGAATTTTGTGATAAAGTATTGCTTAGTTATAGCCGATAAAACATTTTGGTAGATTCATTGTGAAACATTTGGTAAACCCTCCGAGCAGGACAAGTAATTATCTGGCTTTTCGGGAAAAATCCTTTTGGTGGTGCACCTGATAATGGGTGATAAATGCCCCAAAATACAGAGTAGATGTTTTATTACGGTTGTTTGTTATAAAGTTACATTTTGTTTACACATATACAGGCGTTGTTGACGCCCCTAATCCCCGGTGATATAATTACTTTGAAATTCATGATAGGCTGCAAGGCTTGTCTTGAGTTTATAAAGCAAACAAAGCAAGGTTATTTCAAGGAAGCGGCGTAACCCTGCTTTGCAAAATCAACTGTCTGCTTCCGCAAATTCCAAAAGGGAGGATTTTAAA
>CAYVFB010000033.1:0-31682 GCA_964450305.1 uncultured Ruminiclostridium sp. | reverse complement strand
TCGCCGCCTGATTAAGGTAATCGGTACCCGCCGCCACACGTTTTTCAGCCCCTGGCTGAAAATACGTTAAAGTGGAGGATATCTGGGCCTCGTTATAAATTACCGGCTGTAAGCTTATCTGCTATCGGACAGGAGCCTTTTAACATGAAAGGCTCTTTTTTGATGACTGCTTCTGTGAAGTACGCATTACTATTTCCTTCCTTGTAAATAATCCCGGTGGGAAAAGGTATTGTAACTTTTCGCAAAAATCTTTACAATAGGGATATATCTAACCGGTATCTTATGTTGCTGGTTACGATAAGAAAAGCATAAAACTGGAATTGCTGAGGAAAGGGAGGAATGGATGGTGCCGCAGAAAACAAAAGGAATACTGTTTCTTGTTTTCCTGTTTTTTGGTATGCTTTTAACCATGCAATTTAGAACCATCCTTTTTACCCAACAGCAGACCACCAGAGGGCAGACTTCTCTTCAAACCCTGTCAGCCGAGCTCGAACAGGTTCGTAAGGATGGCAATGAGCTGCAGGAGCAAATCAGAAAAATGGAAGAGGAATATAACGAGCTGATCGATCAATGGGGAAACAATGAGAACCCCATGCTCAATGAACTGCTGCAGCAAAGAAAGGAAGCCCAGCTTTACAGCAATATGACCGACGTAAAGGGCAGCGGTGTCATCATTACCTTAAATGACGCCCCCGCCAGGAATGAAGTGGATCCATCGGAATTGATCATTCATGATATGGATATTCTTGAAATCATGAATGAACTCAGGTTTGCGGGCGCACAGGCTTTGTCCATCAATGACGAGCGCATCCTGGCCACCAGCAAACAGTTTTGTGCCGGTCCCACCATTTTAATCAATCGGAATCGTTATCCGGTCCCCTACATCATCAAAGCCATAGGGGATCCGGATGCTTTATATACGGCGCTGGAGGAAAGCGAAGCGGTCATCATCATGAGGATATACAATATCCAGGTAGACATCCGCAAGGAGCAGGAATTGATCATTCCCCGCTTCAAGCCCTATTATCAGAACATTGAACACATGATATCCGGGTTGGAGGTTGTGAACTAATGAAATTTTTCAAACAGGCTGCATTAACCATTGTATGCCTTATTCTGGGCGTTGTGATTGCAATGCAATACAGAAGCGTTAAAATTAACAATTCTCTGGCGGTCTATGAGCAGCAACGCTCCAGCGACTTGATCTCTGATCTGCTCAGGGAAACGGAAAACAACGAGCAGCTCAGCAAAAGAATTGAAGAGCTGCAGGCCGAGCTGGAAGAGCTGCGCAGTGGAACAAGCAATGATGCGGATTATATCCAGTCAATGAAAAAATCCATCCAGGAGCTTCAGATCCTTGCCGGTAAAAAGACCGTGAAAGGCAAGGGGGTCATTGTTACCATTGACAGCCAGGGAAGTGCGCAAGTGGAGGACAGCAATATCCTCGCCGTTTTAAACGAGCTGAGGGCTGCAGACGTTCAGGCTTTGGCGGTGAACGATGAACGAATCATTGCTACCAGCGAGGTCCGCAGGGCAGGCAGCTATATGACCGTGAACGGCAGAAAGCTTCTTCCGCCATACATCATCAAGGCGATTGCTGATCCTGTGAAGCTTGAGAATTCACTGAAGATCATGCATGGCATCGTTGACATTCTGAAATATTACGATTTAAAGGTAGAAGTGAAGCAGGATGAGAACATCATCATCCCTGCCGTGCGAGATGATGGAACCGTTTTGAGGTATGATTTATTAACACCTGTGGAATAATCACCCCCGTCCTTCTCACAGTACCAACACCGAAGCGGGATTATCCCCTGTTTATCCAAAACGACTTCATCAGCTGAACAACTGCTTACTCTTCTTTTTTGCCACTGTTGATACAGGCCTGGCATTTTTTCACCCGGAAATGATATATATAGTAATAGGAATTAAAAGAGCCTGGGAACAAATACCCAATGTATTCGTTCATTACCCTTGGACGCCGCGGAAGCAGCATCAGGGAAGGCTCTTTTCTTGTTGGTATTATTATGCTTAATTCGAAGTTTATTGTTTTTTTGTCCTGCGTTTTCATTGTTCTGCTGGGTGCCATAATCCTTGCGGAGCAGATTGGAACCACCAGGAGTGAAGCAGAAACCCTGTTTCAGCTTAGCTTTCGGGATATGGATTTTGATGTTGAAATTACCGGAGGTTTTGAGCAGGGCACTTATGAAGCGGGCTACAGGATTGAAGCTGCAAACCCGGAAGATCGCACCCGAATCAGAAGCTGGGGAATCGCCCGGGAAAAGGGTAACAAAACACCACGGGCTGACCCTGGAACCCCGGACCTTTTGCGAAAATATCAGGCGATCTATCTTGCGGATCCTGAAAAACCGGTGGTTTACCTCACCCTCGACGAAGGGTATGAGAATGGTTATACCGGTGATATCCTGGATATTCTGGCCAGGCAGAAGGTCAATGCCATCTTCTTTATCACTGGGCCCTATTTAAACCAACAGGAGGCGCTGGTACGCAGAATGGTTGAGGAAGGCCATGCCGTGGGGAATCATACGGTAGGCCATTTCAGCCTGCCCACCCTGAATGATGAAAAAATGAGAAGGGAAGTTTCCGAACTGGACAGCGTTTTTTATGAGAAATTCAACCGGCATATGCAATTTCTCAGGCCTCCAAAAGGTGAGTATAGCGAGCATTCCCTGGCGGTAACGTCGGAAATGGGTTATATCAATGTGTTTTGGAGCTTTGCCTATGACGATTGGAATAGAAACAACCAGAAAGGCTGGGAGAATGCTTATAACAAGGTGATGCCGAATCTTCACAACGGTGCGGTGCTGCTGCTGCATGCCGTTTCCAGTGATAATGCGCAGGCTCTGGAGAGGATCATTGAAGATACCCGCAAAAAAGGGTATGAGTTTGGGGATGTGTTTAACCTGATTCCCCTGGCAAAGGGGGAAAACCCGTGAAAAGAAGGAAGAAAGATCTTAAAAAAAAGAAAGAATCACTGACTGTAAAGGAGAAGGTTGCAAAAATGCTGGAGATCCCCAATGAGGTGGTCTCCGATCGTCCGCGGATAACCACCGTCGGAAAGCGGGAGGTTTTTGTCGAGAACTACAAAGGGATTCTGGAGTTTTCCAATGAGATCGTCAGAATTAATTCAAACTACGGAATCATCACCATCACAGGTAAAAACATGAAAATACGTGAAATCACCAGTGAAGACATGATCATCTGTGGCAACATAAAAAACATAGACTACCTGGAGTAAAGAAAAAACCTCAGCCCGAATATACCAAGCTGTAACTGAGGGAACCTCAGCCCGAAGAGATGAAGCTGAAATTAAGTTGGGGGACATTCCACAGCAAGGATGACTCGCGAAGCAGTGGCTGGTCGTAAGCTAAAGCTTACTGCTCGCCCATGCAACCCGGGTGCGTCCCCCTACCTATGGGAGGGAAGTATGTTCCTGATTCGCTTGTGGCATTATTTAAAAGGTTATGTTATTATAGTTGTAAGTGGATTTTCGATTGAAAAGTTTATTAATATCTGCACAAAAAGGCAGATATTATTATGGGATATGGAGCGGCTGGACGGCGCTGCAGTGCGCATGAAAATGAGCATCCGGGGTTTCAAAACTGCCCGCAGTGCAGCACGCAAAGCCCGCGTTCGGGTTCGGATCCACGAAAAGAAAGGCATCCCTTACCTTTTCACCCGATACCGGAAACGAAGAGGCTTTTTGCTTGGAATTTTCGCGTTTGCCCTCCTGATATACCTGATGACATCTATCATCTGGTCCATTGAAATTACAGGGAACACGCGGGTAAGTACCAACACGCTTGTGGAACAGCTGAATGATATGGGAATTTACCGGGGCGCTGTCAAGCGTTTTATCGATCCAAAGCGCCTGGCCGATACCTTCATGCTGAACAACCACCAACTGTCCTGGGTGGGTGTTGATATTCGCGGAACAAAGCTTTACATCTCGGTGAAGGAAAGAATACAGCCGCCTAAGGTGGTCGACGACGACAAGCCCTGTCATGTTGTTTCAACCCGGGACGGAATCATTCTTTCGATACAGGCCAAAAATGGGTTGGCGATGGTTAAACCGGGAGATACTGTTGTTAAGGGGCAAATGTTGATTTCCGGAAATATGGAAAGCATCCATCCGGAATTTGGTTCAAAACAGATCCATGCCATGGGTGAGGTGATCGCCCGTACATGGTATGAAATAAAAAAAGAGGTGCCGGTAAAGAAGGTCATCCGAAAACGTACCGGGCGGGAATGGAACAAATACAGCGTCTATTTCCTGGATTTCCTGATCCCGCTGCCATCCGGGAGAAACCCGTGGCAAAACTTTGATTCCGGCATTTTTGACAAAACGCTGGTGATTGCCGACAGATTCAGGCTTCCCATGGGGCTTACCATTCAACGTTTCTTCGAAGTGGAAGAAGAGGAACTGGTACTCAGTCAGGATGAAGCCAGGGAGCTTGCCCAACAGGCTGCCCTGCAGGAAATCACCAGAGAAATGCCTCCTGCGGCGCAGGTTGTTGATCGGCAAATCCAGCTTGCGCTCGAAGGGGACAGGGAGTTTATCACGATCACGGTGGAGTGTACGGAAGATATTGCGCAGTCACAGGAAATTGGAGGGAACTGATTGGAGAACGTTATCGAAAGAAATGTGGAAATACCCGATATGGAAACAGCGATGAACCTGTTTGGACATTGCGACCAAAACGTTCGGATACTGGAAGACGCATTGGATGTAAAAATTATTAATCGTGAAAATGAAATGAAGATATCAGGCTTTGAATCGAAGGTGGATGAAGCCCTTGAAATAATCCGAAAGCTGTTGGGAATCATTGGGCAGGGGGAAACCATTACAGCCCAGAATGTAAATTATTTGATCTCGCTCAAACAGGAGAACATTGGTGAAGCCGATGAGCTGCCCCTGGATCTGGTATGTCTGACAGCCCGGGGAAAGCCGATCAAATCCAAAACCTACGGACAAAAGAAATATATCGATGCCATCCGCAGAAATACCATTGTCTTTTGCATCGGACCGGCTGGTACGGGGAAAACCTTCCTGGCCGTCGCAATGGCAGTAAAAGCCTTCCGGGAGAAGCAGGTCAGCCGAATCATATTAACCCGGCCTGCAGTGGAAGCCGGCGAGCGGCTGGGTTTTTTGCCGGGAGATCTGCAAAATAAGGTAGATCCGTATTTACGGCCTCTGTATGACGCCCTGTATCAAATCATGGGTGCCGAAACCTACCAGTCCAACCTGGAAAAAGGAATTATCGAGGTTGCCCCGTTGGCCTATATGCGCGGACGAACCCTGGATGATTCCTTTATCATTCTTGATGAAGCCCAAAATACCACCCCCGAACAGATGAAAATGTTTTTAACCAGGATCGGCGCAGGTTCAAAGGCCATTATTACCGGTGACATCACTCAGATCGACCTGCCGGGGGACAAAAGATCCGGTCTTGTCGAGGTGCAAAGGATCCTCTCCGAAGTAGACGGGCTCAGTTTTATCTATCTTACGGGTCGGGATGTGATCCGGCATGAGTTGGTTCAGCGCATCATCCGGGCATACGAGCAATATGAAAACCGCAGCCAGTCAAAGGCAAAGCGAAATGATTCCATGCGTTAAACGAAGTATAAGGGGTGACCACAGATGAAGTCTGCAAAGAAGAAAAAAGACAGGAAAACTTTCGGACAAGTCTTTTATAACGACAATTTTCAACGGGTTACCATTGGGGTGCTCTCATTGCTGGCTGTTTTCATCATGATCGCCAATGGAGCTGCACCCAAACGCTACAAGTTGAACATGGGCGCGCCTTCAGGCTTTGACATCAACGCCCCCCGGGATATCGAGAACACGATTAAAACCGAGGAACTGGCGGTGGAGCGGGTGGAGGAGGTTCCCCCCGTTATCCGGGAGCTTGAAGCGGCCAACACAAGGATGCTCAGCAGCGTTTATGATTTTTTTGACACGCTCGATGCTCTTCGCGCTAAGCTGATTCCCATACTTGAGGCCGACCCTGAACAGACGCTTGAAAGCTTGCTGATCTCAGAGAATCAGATCACACCTGTCCCTGTCCTGATGAATATGCCACAGGAACTGAAGGACTATCTGTTTCGACTGGAGGCTGCCTCTGAAATCAGCGTACTGAAGCAGCTGCTTGTCCGGGATATCATGCCGCAGTTATCTGCCACCACCATTACCCAGTCGAACATTACACAGGTTATAGAGGACTGCCAGCTCCGAATCGAAAATACCATTCCGTCCCTTCAGATGCAGCAGGCTGGTCTGGAAATCCTTTCAGGGGTGGTGGAACCGAACAGTATGGTGGATGAAGCAGCCACCGCAAAGCAGAGAAACGCTTTTTTGGAAGCCTACAAGCTTGAAAACCCCGTGATGATTTATCAGGGAGAAAGGTTTATTCGCAAGGAGGATATTATAACGCCCGATATCATCGATGTGGTTCGAAAGCTGGGCATCCTCGATGAAAAAACCGGCCCGGATTACCTGTTTCTGGTCTCCGTATTCCTGCTGCTGGTGATGCTGTGGTTTATTCTGGCCATGTTCATCCGCACCTTTGCGCCAAAGGTTTATCAAAGCAGAAATGAACTGCTGTTTATCGCAAGCACGATTGTTTTAACGGTGTTTCTGGCGCTGATGGCCAGAGAGTTTATTCCCGAATACGCCCCGTTTATTACCATCGGCTTTATCGCTCCGGTGCTGCTGGCTATTTTCATCAATATCCAGCTGTCCGTCATTGTAAACCTGATCCTGACGATATCCCTGTCCCTTCTGTTTCCGGACAACCTCACCTTTGTTTTCATATCGGTGATCAGCGGCACCTTTGCAGCGTTTCTATCGGCTAATGCCAATCAGCGCAGAAGGATTTCCCTTACCGGTCTTATCATCGGCACGGTGAACGTCTTTATCGTGGCTTGTATGGGCGTCATTGAGAAAAAGGACTGGGTTACCATTCTCGAGCAGGGAGGCTTCTGTTTTTTAAACGGAGTTTTATCAGTGATTATTGCTATCGGGCTGCTTCCTATTTTTGAAAGCCTGTTTAATATGGTCACACCCTTAAAGCTGCTGGAACTGGCCGATCCAAACCACCCGCTGCTTAAAAGGCTATTAATGGAAGCTCCGGGGACCTATCATCACAGTCTGATGGTGGGGAACCTGGCCGAGGTTTCGGTCAGAAGCATTGGAGGCAACTCATTGGTGGCTCGGGTCGGCGCCTATTTCCATGATGTTGGAAAGCTGAAGCGCCCAGGCTTTTTCAAGGAGAACCAGATGTCGGAAAACCCTCATGACAGAATCACCCCAAACCTCAGCACGCTGGTGATCACGTCCCATACAAAGGACGGTGAAGAGCTGGCCATCAAATATAAGCTTCCCAAAGCCATCCGGGATATCATCGTGCAGCATCATGGCAATACGCTGGTGGCCTTTTTTTATCATAAAGCCCGTCAGGGGGGCAAGGGAACAGAGGTAAAAGAGAATAACTTCCGCTATGAGGGCCCAAAACCCCAAACCCGCGAAGCGGCTGTGGTCTTGTTAGCCGATTCGGTGGAAGCCGCGGTGCGCTCCATGCAGGAAAAGACGAAAGGGAAAATCGAGGGCTTGATCAGAAAAATTATCAAAGATAAGCTGGATGACGGGCAATTGGACCACTGCGACCTGACGCTGAAGGACTTAAATGATATTGCCAATGGTTTTTTAACAGTTCTCAGTGGGTTCTTCCATGAGAGAACCGAATACCCCGAGCTCGAGAAGAAAAGCTCTCTGTCCGAATTGGACAACCAGGGATATACTAACGACCAGGCAGATAAAAAGGAGACCCAAAATGAAGACAACCATACAAAACAAGCTGAAGAAAAGGTACCTCCCGATGAAACCGCTGAAGCAGCTGTTAATGACGACAGTGCAAACCGCATTGAAGACTGAAGGCTTTGAACCTCCGGCAGAGGTTTCCATTGTGCTGGTTGAAAATGAAGAGATTCGTGGAATAAACCAGCAGTTTCGTGCGAAAGATAGTGATACCGATGTGTTGTCGTTCCCCATGCTGCAGATGGAAGATGGCAGGTTTCTGGAAGCTCCCGGTGCTTGCGACAAGGTGAATGGAAACCTGTTGCTGGGCGATATCGTCATATCTGTTCCGAAAGCACTGGAACAGGCGAAAAGCTATGGCCATTCCCCGCACAGAGAGCTCGCGTTCCTCACGGTTCACGGACTGCTGCATCTGCTGGGTTATGACCATGAGAAACCCGAAGAAGAAGAGGTAATGACGGCAAAACAAGAAAAAATTCTTACAGAGCTTGGTCTGCCACGAAATGCATAGTGCTGGCACACCATTTCAGGAGTAAGAAATGAAAAACAGATCTTTACTCAAAAGCTTTCAATTTGCTTTTCAGGGTTTAAAGGCTGCCTTTGTCGGCGAAAAGAACTTCAGGATCCATTGTATGGCCGTTGTTCTGGTTGTTATTTGCGGGGCTGTGCTCGGGATATCCATAGAAAAATGGGTGCTTTTGGTTTTAACGATAGCCTTTGTGCTGGTGTGCGAGCTGTTTAACACCGTTGCCGAAACCCTGGTGGATATGATTACGCAGGAGTATTCTCCCCAGGCTAAAAAGGCAAAAGACCTTGCCGCAGGGGCTGTCCTGCTCGCCGCCATCACTGCCGTGCTGGTCGGGGCATTCATTTTCATAGAGCCTGCTGTTGCATGGCTGAAAACGATTTTTGGTATGTGAGTGCTCATTAAGTATTCGATTTAATAAGGAGAAAAAATGTTTACCGAAGATCTTGGGTTTTATATCCTGATGATTCCAGTGATGCTAATCACATTAACCTTTCATGAATATTCCCACGGTTACATAGCCTGGCGCCTGGGTGACGATACGGCGAAAAACGCAGGCCGATTAACGCTAAACCCGCTGAAGCATCTTGATCCGATTGGAACACTGATGATGTTCGTTGCACGCATTGGCTGGGCAAAACCGGTTCCGGTAAACCCTTCCGCATTTAAAGACAAAAAGAAGGGAATGATGCTCACCAGCATAGCCGGCCCTATATCCAATCTCCTGATGGCGTTCATTGTGGTATTTCCCCTTCAGGTTGTTCTCGTATTGGGCTTTAGCAGTATCTATGCTGAAACCGGAGCGGTATACTGGCTTTTTCAGTTTTTGTTGTTACTGTTTTATGTAAATATTAATCTCGCTGTTTTCAACCTGTTTCCCATTCCGCCTTTGGACGGCTCAAAAATTCTCTCGGCTGTACTGCCTACCGAGCTTTACTTTCGGTTTATGCGGTATGAGCAATATATCGGGTTGGCATTTTTAGTCATTGTTATGATCTTTGGAGATAAATTTAGTTCGGTAATCGGTTTTTTCACCGAACCCATTTCCAGCAGTATGCTTTGGATTGCCGCAAAGGTTGTGGGGATTTTCCTGTAAGCCATTGCCCTGCCTATGGACTTTGATGTCTGAATGCGATAAACTGTTTATTGGAGAATAAGGTGGCGGCAGCGGCCAAGCCTCAGCTTGTTCACCTTGCGCCGCCGGTTCCCGGGTATGAACGGTTTGGCGTTCAAAGGAGATACCAATGAAAAGTTCCCTGCATGAAGCATGCACCATTCGATTGAAAAACTTCGAAGGCCCCTTCGATCTGTTGTTCTTTTTGATTGAAAAGAATCAAATCGATATTTATGACATCCCCATCGTTGAGATAACCGACCAATACATGGATTATCTTTTTGCCATGCAGGAGATGGATTTAGAGATAGCCAGCGAGTTTCTGGTCATGGCGTCCACCCTGCTGCACATTAAATCCAGGCTGCTGCTTCCGGTTCATAATGAAACCCAGGCCGATTCCGTCGATCCCCGTGAAGAATTGATTCTAAAGCTGGTCGAATATAAAAAGGCTAAGGAGTTTGCTTCATTGCTGCGTGAAAGGGAAAAGGAATGGGACAGAGTGTTTTACAAGCTGCCTGAAGTTTTACCGGAAGCTGCCTATGAGGTCATCCTCGAGGTCTCACCGGCCTGCCTGAAGGATTTTTATCAGAATGTGCTGCAAAACTATCAGGATCGTCAAAACGATGTCTCCAAAAAAATGAACCGCATTTTGCAGCATGAAAAGGTTTCATTACGATTAAAAATCAAAGAGCTTCTTGGCTGGCTGAAAAAAGGGATCCGGTTATGCTTCTCCAAGGTGTTCAACCCGCGGAAAATGTCGCGGCTGGAGGTGGCAACGGGTTTTCTGGCTGCGCTGGAAATTGCCAAATCCGGCAAAGCCCTGCTGCATCAGGAAACCGAATTTGGAGAGATCTTCATGGAACGTCATGAGGCCGAAGCTTTTAGAAAGGATACCATCCTCTATGAATGATTTACGGGACATTGAAAGTGTGCTCGAGGCGGTTCTGTTTGCATCAGGTGATTCTGTTCCTCTGGACAGGCTTTCACAGATCATTGGGCAGGATAAAAAGACAACCGAAAGCATCCTTTCCAATATGCAGATGAAGTACCGCAGCTCCGCGAGGGGTATCATGCTGCGGCAGCTGGATACGAACTATCAGCTTTGCACAAAACCTGAATATGAAGAATATATATCAGCACTGGGCACAGGGCGCAAAAAGCAGGGGTTGTCCCAGGCAGCCTATGAAGCCCTGGCCATCATCGCATGGCATCAGCCTGTCACCAGGGCTCAGGTCGAGCAAATCCGCGGGGTCAATTCAGACAATGTCATAGTAAATTTGGTAGAAAAAAACCTGATCCGTGAAATGGGAAGGCAGGATTCGCCCGGAAAGCCCAGGCTTTATGGCACCACCGAGGAGTTTTTAAGGGTATTCGGATTCAATTCCCTCAAAGACATGCCTCAGGTAGATATGAATGAAATTCAAACCGTAATGGAAAACATACCGATTGACTGAAAATACCGTATTTCATCAAAACAACCCCGTTTGTCATTCACAGGGCACTCATTGAACCTCGAAATCCCTTCAGCAATTCGCAACCAGGATTGAAGCGATGTTCCTGTATCGCAGTTCTGTATAAGTTGGTTGATTATGGATATCATAACCGGGAGGTGACAATCATGAACCCGGTGATTATAATGCTTATCATTATTCTTCTTCTGCTTATTTTTCTTTTCATCCGTTTTCGCATCTATATTGAATTTACTGCCAAAGAAAGCGAAATCACCTATACCATCAAGGGGAAAATCCTGAAGTTCATCAAGATCTTTGAAGTGAACAGCGGTGAAAAGAGTAAAAAGAATGCGAAAACAAATAAAAAGAAAGAGGATTCCAAAGATAATAATGTACTTAAATTTTTTAGAAAAGTAATTGCCGAACAGCGAGGGAAACTTATCCATATTGAAAAGCTTTCGGTAAACGGCACATTTTCGATCGAAGATGCAGCGGCCAATGCACTGCTGTATGGTCTCTTTCTAACATTGTGGCAGTTTCTTGTGATTTTTCTTGCCGCAAATTTCTCTCTGGAGCATCAAAGCTACAACTTTTTACCGGATTTCCAAAAGGACAGGAATGAAATGGTTTTCTGTAGCATTCTTCGTGTGGAGTCTGTTCAGATGGTTCTGCTGATTTTACATATCCTGATGAAAGCCCGCAAGAAAAAATCCTGACAGGTTTGAATAGTTTTACCGAACAATGCAAAGGATAAGCAAGGACTGATACAGGATGGAGGTGTAGGAATGGGAGCGCATCCAATTGATGAGCTGATGAAAACAGCCATGGAAAGCATACGGGACATGGTGGACGTGAATACGATAGTTGGTGATGCCGTTCAAACCGCGGATGATACGGTCATCATTCCGGTTTCCAGGGTTGCCTTTGGTTTTGCGGCAGGAGGGGGAGACTATCAGGGACAAAAGGATTCAAAGACCAGTCCGGAAATGGAAGGTTTTCCTTTTGCCGGGGGCAGCGGAGCGGGTGTAACCATTCATCCGGTTGCCTTTATGGTTGTCGGTAAAAACAGTACAATCAAGCTCTTGCCCGTGGAACACTCTTCAGCGATTGACCGTGTGCTTGACTTTGTACCTGGTTTGCTGGATAAATTGACACCGATGATGGGTAAAAAGAAAGCCGGGGAAGAGGAAGCCACAAATCACGATCACCATGATAAAAAGGAAAAAAGACAACAGGAACCTTTTTAAGGTTCCTGCTGCTTTGAATATTGATCAAATGCACTCATTGTGATTGTAACCATTGAATGCTTGGAATCCAATGGTTACGCCAGTTCGATTACTTGTTATTGCTGGTATCGAGTTGAGGATATTGGTTACCGGTATAACTCTGGAACACCTTTTTCACTATGTTACCACCGATTGTTCCAGCTTCCCTGGAGGTCAGGTCGCCATTGTAACCCTGCTTGAGGTTAATACCCAATTGGTTTGCAATTTCATATTTCATGTTGTCAAAAGAAGTCTTGCTGTTGCTGTTATTGCTGTTTGCCATCTCTTATTCACCTCCTCGCTACTTATTATGGCTGATAAACCTTAATATATAAGTAGAAAGTTATGGTGCTACTGGAAATGGCAAGTTATGACAAATTATGAAACTGGTTCACACCCGCACATCAATGTTCCTGCCAAGGTTGGGATTGCCCGACGGCATGGTTTTCAACAGATCGTTCATCTGCTGCGCCATCGCATCCTGGGTAATTTTTTGCAGAGAAGCCTGAGCTGAAATGGAAGCATTCATGCTTTTCACAGCATAATAAGCTCCGACCGCGCCTGAAACAGATGCCATTCACTCACCTCCGGAAATATTATTGCTTATCCTTTGTATGTTATGGAAATTTTGTTTCCAATTTTACGCTAAAAGTAATGATTTACAGCATGTTTAGCTTCTTTAGAAAAGGTATTCTATCTTAAATTATACCACAATTCTTCATCAGACAAACATATTTTCATCCAATCCACCTGCTATGACGAAGATGAATCCTAAAATCAACCAATATGCCACAAAAAAATAATAATTAACTGATTTTATCTGTTTTTTCTCCCTGCGTTTATTGAATTTGTAAAAACGATATGATAAGATATACTCAGGATTATAATCCCCATGATTTCACTGCATTCATGCGGAGATTATCGCATTTCATGTATTAAAGCCTCCAATCCGGTATTTTTTACATGAAATCCGTGATTTTCTGATACTATCAAGCATCTTTATTTATCGGAATGAGTTTGCGAAGTGAAATCATCATTTAACCGAAGAGAAAAAGAATCCGTATTCTTTAAGGGGTGATCAGCTTGTTAGGTAAATTGCTTTTCCCAAACGGACAGTTGGAAAAGTCGTTGGATGTCGCTTGGCTTCGCAACGAGGTCATCTCCGGGAATGTTGCAAATGCCGACACCCCCGGGTATAAACGACAAGAAGTGCAATTCGAACAATTTCTGAACACTGAAATGCAAAACAGTCGAATCGAAAGCGGTCAAACACGTCTGTCGGGGGGCGGTAATGCGATCGTGGTTCAAGACCACAGTGGTTACAGCTATCGCCTTGACGGCAATAATGTGGACATGGAGCGTGAAATGGCGCAAATGGCCATGAACACCCTGCGTTACAACACGCTTATTCAGCGCATGAGCGGCCAGTTCAACAAGCTGCGAAATATTATCCGCGGGAGGTAACCATGGGTTTTTTTACTGCACTTGAATCCAGCGCGTCTGCGCTGACGGCACAACGGCTTAGAATGGATACTATTTCTGAGAATATTGCCAATGTCAGTACCACGCGTACCGAAGACGGCACACCCTATCGCAGGAAAACCGTTATATTCCAGGCTGCAAACGGGAATGCGCCGTTTTCTTCCTATTTGTCAAAGGCCAGCCGTGAAAGGTTCTCAAATGGCGGTGTTCGTGTGTCTGCAATCGTTCAGGATACCACGCCGTTTAAAAGCGTTTATGATCCCGGGCACCCCGATGCTGATGAAAATGGAATGGTTCAGATGCCCAACGTGGAAGTGGTGACCGAAATGGTGAACATGATCTCAGCCACAAGGGCGTATGAGGCAAACGTAACGGCGATCAACACCACAAAATCAATGGCAGCCAAAGCCCTTGAAATCGGAAAGTAACCAGCCGGGTCCTGGCAATCTCCGGCTATTGCCTGTATAACTATGATTTTATGAATGTTTAAGTAGCTTTATCGAATCGTTTCGATCGGGTATCAATGCAAAAGATAAGTGTTTAAAGGGTTCAAAGGAGAGGGTAATGATGAGTATAACGGGTCTTCAGCCCATACAACAGGTTTCGCCGGTTCAGGGTAAAAACCAGCAGGTTGCGCAAACCTCAGAAATCAGCTTCAGGGATATCCTGACCCAGGCCCTTCAAAATGTGAATATACTGGAAAAGGAATCCGATGCCATTACCAGCGATTTTATCGCAGGAAAAACAGACAGCATCCATTCGGTGCTCATCGGGGCTGAAAAAGCCTCTCTTGCAATGGATTTGGTTCTCGAAGTGCGCAATAAGGTGCTGGACGCTTATAGCGAAATCATGCGAATGCAAGTGTAATTTTCAGGCTGCAGGTTTTAAGGGCATCCCTGATGCACTGTTTCCTGTAATCTGTTCTACATAATCGTCCGTTACAAAAGAAAAACCGGTCTGGAGGGATTTAAAATGCCGGAAGGTTTACAGAAGCTTTGGAATAAAATACGGGACTACTGGAAAGAGCTTGAGAAGGGCCAGAAAACCAGTATATTCATCACTGCCGGGGCGATTATTGCAGCGCTGGTATTTACCCTTGTCATCAGCCTGCGAACAAACTATGTACCACTGCTGGAAAGCGGTAATGATTACGACATCAAGGCAATTGTCGAATATCTGGACACCAATGGTATCAAATATAAAAAGGCGAGCGACCAGATTCTGGTAGACAGCAGTAAAAAAACCGATATTGAATTTGACCTGGCCAGTGAAGCAGGGCTGATCAGCCCCGATGTCATCTTCGACCAAAGCTGGTCAAAGCTTTCGCTCACCGTCACAGAAGAGGACAAGGCCAAGCTTTGGCGACAGTTCGAGCAAACCAACCTGGTCTATAAGCTCAAAAAGTTTGAAAATGTGCTGGATGCATCGGTTCAATATACCAAGCCTGAAAAAACCTATTGGGCCAATAAAAACGGCACCGAGGATCAGGGCTCGGCTTTTGTGTCCCTAAAGACAAAGGGAGAGCTTACACCCGCTCAGGTAGAGGCCGCCACCAGGGTTGTTGCTGCTTCCATCGGCATTCCAAAGGACAACATCACATTGGTGGATGAGTTTCTAAACCCGCTGAACGCAACCCAGTCCGACTCCTCGGTGGGCATTGCGGGCACACAGGAAGAAATGCGGCGTAACAGGGAACTGGAGCTGGAACAAAAGCTATACAAGCATTTCCGTGTGGGAATGATTCAAAACGCCAATTTTGACACCATGAGCGTTACTGTCAGCGCCATGCTCGACTTTGATGTGCTCAACAGCAGGGAAATCCAATATACGGCGCCCGACAGCGACGGTGAGGGCTTTACCCGCAGCCTTGAGACCCTCGAAGAAAAGCTGAGAAACGGTGAGGAAGGGCAGGCTCCCGGCTTGGACAGCAATCCCGGAACCGCTTCTTATCAGATAGGGTCCGGCGGTAATTCCAGCTACGATAAAGAACATAATGTGGAAGAACGGCTGTTTAATGAGAAAGAGACCGAGTCAAAAAAAGCATTGGGCAAGCTGGTGTCAGACCAGACGAAAGCAACGATAACCCTTTGGTATGGGCATATTGTTGAAACTGCCGATGCCTTAACCAACGAGTATATCGATCAGGTGAAGCTCAATGCCAGCAATGCCATGGGCATTCCGGCCAACAACATTTCAGTCAGTATCCAAAAGCTTTTGCCCGAAGTTACTGCGGATGTTCAGTTCTCCGAAAGGCTTGGCCTTTTTGTAGAACAATATGGTTTATATGTTTTGATGCTGTTGTTGCTGGCCGTGATGGCGGTGCTTCTGATTCCGAAACGGAAAAGTAAAGAACCGGTACCCGAGCCAGAACCTGAGCCCGCTTATGCCGGGCCCCAGTTTGTGGTTCCTGAAAAGCACAAGCCGGGTCTTCCCAGTATCGAGTTGGGTGAAAACGATGAACTGAAGCAGCAGATTGACAAATTTGCAGCTTCAAAGCCCGATGCGGTTGCACAGCTGCTGCGTAACTGGCTTACTGAAGACTGGGATTAGGAGGTGTTTGATGTGGCTGCCAGAGGGGAAAATCTAAAAGAATATACCGGAAGGGAAAAAGCTGCTATGCTTTTAATCACCCTCGGGCCAGAGCGGTCAGCGCAGATATTCAAGCACCTGAAGGAAGAAGAAATCGAACAGCTCACCCTTGAAATTGCTAACATCCGCAGTGTATCCACACAGGACAAGGACAGAATTCTGGAAGAATTCTATCAGATATGCCTGGCTCAGGAATATATCACCGAGGGTGGTATCGGGTATGCAAAGGACATTCTTGAAAAGGCTCTGGGTACTGAAAAAACCATGGAGATCATCAACAAGCTGACGGTCTCGCTGCAGGTCAGGCCCTTTGACTTTGTCCGAAAGGCCGATCCATCCCAAGTGCTGAACTTCATTCAAAGCGAACATCCACAAACCATTGCACTGATACTTGCCTATTTGAAACCCCAGCAAGCCGCGGTCGTGCTCTCGTCATTGCCGCAGGACAAGCAGGCTGACGTTGCGCGGCGTATAGCAGTAATGGATCGTACCTCCCCCGAAATCATCAAGGAAGTGGAACGGGTTCTTGAGAAGAAGCTGTCCTCCCTGGTCACCGAGGATTACACTGCAACCGGAGGTCTGCAGGCTATCGTGGATGTATTAAACTCGGTAGATCGCGGCACCGAGAAATTCATCATGGAAACCCTGGAAATTGAAGATGCCGATCTGGCTGAGGACATCCGCAAGAGAATGTTTGTCTTTGAAGACATTCTTCAGTTGGATAACCGCGCCATCCAGCGCTTCCTGCGCGAGGTGGACAACAACCAGCTTGCTCTTGCCTTAAAGGGCGCAACCGAAGAGGTTCAAAACCTGATTTACAACAACATGTCCAAGCGCCTAACCGAAATGATCAAGGAAGATATCGAGTTTATGGGCCCCGTAAGGCTGAAGGATGTAGAAGAAGCCCAGCAGAAGATCGTAAATGTGATCAGAAAGCTTGAGGATGCGGGTGAAATTATTATTTCCAGAGGCGGAGGCGACGAAATCGTTGTTTAATGTATATGGCAGCAGCAATATCTATAAAAAATATCAGGTCAACATGGGGAACCCCTACCCGGTAAAGCCCAGGAAAACTGGCCCGGCTATCGTGAACAGGCAGCCAGAGGTCAGCGTTGAGGAGCCACAGGAGGCTTTTGTGGAGAAAGCCAGGCAGCAAGCTGAACAGATTCTTCAGCAGGCAATGCAGGAAGCCGATGATATGCTTGCGCAGGCCCAGGAGAAAATCAGCGTACATATGATGGAGGTTGAACAGCAGGCCAAGGAAGAAGGGTATCGTAACGGAGAAAGGCTTGCACAGAAGCATTATCAAAGCTTGATCCAGGAGGCGGAGCAACTAAAAAGAGACTCGGCACAGCTCTATGAAAACACAGTGCGAAGCATGGAGGGGCAGATGGTTGAAACCATTCTGGAGATTGCCCGCAAGGTCATCGGGTCTGAATTATCTCAAAACAGGGATGTCATCGTCGGGCTTCTACGGAAAACACTGCTTTCCACATCGCCGAATGGTGAAATCATCGTGACCGTCAGTCCGGAAGATTATGAAACTGTGATGGAAAACAAAGAACGGCTTACCGAAGGGGTTCAAAATATCCGTGACCTGGTCATTAAAAAGGACAACAGCCTGCAACGGGGCGGGTGTATTGTCGAAACAGGTTTCGGTTCCATCGACAGCAGCGTTGAAACACAACTGAAGGCCATCGAAGACACATTCAGGGATATTCTGGGTGATCCGGCCCCCGACGAAGCCGCTGTTTCCCTGGAAGAACAAGTCGAAACTTTGGAGACGTAAATGGCCATTCAAATCAATCTGGAAAAATATCAAAAAGCCCTTCAAGCAAAACAGTTCGTTTGTTTCAAAGGTCAGGTCACAAAGGTTGTGGGCCTGACCATAGAGTCCAACGGCCCTGAAACCCATGTGGGGGAACTGTGCCGCATCATGAACCCAAGGCTTGGAAAAGAGGTTTTAGCCGAAGTGGTCGGTTTCCGTGACAGGAGTGTCCTGTTGATGCCACTGGGCGAAATGACGGGAATTGCACCTGGAAATGATGTCGTTGCCACCGGCATGGAATTGTCGGTAGGCGTCAGTCAGGGGCTATTGGGCAGGGTGCTGGACGGTCTTGGAAACCCCATGGACGGCAAGGGAAGAATTGAAATGGACGACTATTATGCCGTGAACAACATGCCCCCGCATCCCATGGAAAGGCCGCGTATTGCCGATGTACTGTCACTGGGCGTGAAATGTATCGACGGCATGTTAACAGTGGGAAAAGGCCAGAGAATGGGCATTTTCGCGGGAAGCGGCGTTGGAAAAAGCACTTTGATGGGTATGATCGCACGAAACACGAGGGCAGATATCAACGTGATCGCACTGATCGGAGAGCGCGGCCGCGAGGTGCGGGACTTTCTGGAACGGGATTTGCAGGAAGACGGCCTGAAGCGATCTGTGGTGATTGTGGCAACGTCGGATCAGCCTGCGCTTATCCGAAAAACCGGTGCATTACTGGCTACCGCCATAGCGGAATATTTTCGGGATCAGGGCAATGACGTGCTGTTTTTAATGGATTCACTCACCCGTTTTTCCATGGCCCAGAGGGAAATCGGGCTTTCCATCGGTGAACCTCCGGTCTCCAGGGGCTATACCCCTTCTGTTTTTTCTATCATGCCCAAGCTGCTTGAACGCTCGGGTACATCGGAAAAAGGCTCTATTACGGGCCTGTACACTGTCCTTGTGGATGGGGATGATATGACTGAACCGGTTACCGATACAGCCAGAAGCATTCTCGACGGCCACATCGTATTATCTCGCCAAATGGCACACCGCAACCATTATCCGGCGGTGGATGTTTTGGGCTCTATCAGCCGTGTCATGAGTGATATTGTAACCAGTGATCATAAAAAGGTCGCAGGGGAAATTCGTAAGAACCTGGCAGTGTACCGGGAAGCCGAAGATCTGATCAATGTTGGGGCCTATGTGAAGGGCAGCAACCCGGATATTGATCGCGCCATCTCGCTGATTTCCGGAATAAATGCTTTTCTTGTCCAAAGCACCACAGATAAATTCACCTTTGAACAAACCATGGAACTGATGCAGCAAACCATTCATCCATAGGCTGGGAGCCGGCTCGGAAAGTCTGTTTATTCTTTAGAAACACGCGTAAACATGTAGTAATGAGCGGAACTATGCGGGTTTCAAGCCATGAAAAATAGTGTCTTATGACTAAACATGCTTTTCCGAACGGTCTCCCAGGGTTATGAAACTTGTGGCCCCTGGCCTGTTTCTTACGCACACTCATTCTACCATAGTCAAATGTCATCCCCGGTGAAAACAAGGAAATTCCGAAGAAATGGTTCATCTTTTGTTGATTCTCTTTCCATACCACGGGGTAATAATTAATATATAAAGGGGAGAAGGATGCCAGCTTTTCATTTTCGTTTACAAACCATTTTAAATATTAAGATCCAGATGGAAAAAAGCACAAAAAACGAGCTGGGCATTGCTGTACAAAAATTGGAGCTTCAAAAAAGGATCCTGGCAGAAATTCGGGCTGAAGCTGCCGAACAGGAGGAAGAATACCGAAAAGAGAGCACTGCCGGCGTTATTCTGGCAAAGCTGAAACAACGGATGGAATATATATCACTGTTGCACCAAAAAGACATCATGCAGCAGCAGAGGGTTAACGAAGAAATCAAAAATGTCGATATAGTTAGAGAGAAACTCATTGAAATGATGAAGGACAGAAAGGTTCTGGAAAAGCTGAAGGAAAAGGAACTTGCCGGGTACAGGAAGGAGCAGGAAAAAGCAGGGCAGCTGCTGGTGGATGAATTGATCAGCTTTAAGGAATCCAACAAACCGGTTGATGATAAGGCCTAAATCAGGAGAAAAGCATGGCACAAAAAAATAATACGAAGGAAAAGGCCCCCAAAACGCAGGGAAGCGATAAGAAGGGTGAATCGGACGGCTTGCTGCACGGATTGCTGACGGTATCATTGTCCATCCTTATCGTTCTTGTGGTATTTGGCGGGGCTTTTTATTATGTTCTTAAAAACAATATTTATGGGCTTGGTGAACAATTTCGTCCCAGCCTAGAAAGAATACCCGTGCTGAAGCAGGCATTACCCGCACTCCCTGCGTCAGCCGACCCGTATGATCCAAAACACCTGACGCAAAAGGAGCTGTTGGACCACTACAATTACCTTCGCGGCGTGGAGTCCGATTTGAAAGCACAGCTTGAAAGTACTGCAGTACAAGTTACAGCCCTTGAGGGTGAAAAACAGCAATGGAAAGATTTGAAGGATGAAGCCGAAGCCATTCGTTTACAAAATGAAAATACAAAGAAACAGATCGAGCAGCAGCTGGCTGAAATCGAAGCGGATAAAAAGGAATTGACCAGGCTGATTGCCGCAGGAGACAAGGAAGCCTTCAAACAGTATTATGAAAAGATCGATCCGCAAACCGCAAAAGAAATCTATGGAGAATTGGCCAAAGCGGATGTTGTCAGCCAGGAGTATAAAAACCTGGCAAAGCCTTATCTGGAAATGGAACCTGCCAGCGCTGCGACTATCCTCACCGAACTTGCCACAAGCGACATGCCGATGGTGGTAAACCTGTTGGGGGCCATGAAAGCCGACCTGGCAGCACAGATCGTTGAAAACATGGAACCAAAGTTTGCGGCAGAGCTGATGAAAAAGGTGGCAGAACAAAGGCTTGGAAATTGAGGAACTAATACATTTTTGTTGTATAGTTCCATTATGTGAAAGTTCTATTAATAACATTCATAACAAATAATCATAATGTGAAAGGAGGTGAGAAATATGGTAATTATCAATCAACAGTCAAGCTTTCCATTCCTGAAAGCCGACACCACATTACAGGAAGGAAAGGAAAGAACCGCTGGTGCAGACAGTTTCCTGTCATTCCTTGATAAAAGCCGGAGCAAACCTCTGCAAACTATTGACAATTCACCAAAAGTAGCCGAAAGAACCACAAAACCCCTAAAACGCAACATAGTGACCGCAGGTAAGGATGAAACCGGTATAAAGACTGAACCATCCGAAGTGCCGGTCGAATCAAAACAACTTAATGAAACCCAGCCGGATACAAACAGCGAACAGACTACCACAGCCGATGTTGAAATATTGAAGGAAACAAAGGCGATGGTTGAAACAATGCCGGAAAAGACCGAAGAAGATAAGGCTCCGGAGGATGCAGAAAGTCAGGCTCCTCAGCTGGAACAGACACAAAAGGCCGAACAGCTGCTTGCTGTCATGGATGAAATCATCAAAGTACTGCAACAGGCGGTCACCCCAACACAGACTGTTAAAGAGGCAAGCAGTGACAATGCTTCTGGTGTTTCCTTACAACCATTGGATGCTGTACACGATGAGCTTTCCAAACTGCTGGCGGATCTGACCGAGACGGCAGCACAGCTGGATGGAACAAAAACCGCCGCCAAAGCGATGGCTTTTGCCAGCAAGCTTCAGCAGTTTCTGGGGGAGGATTCCTTTGAAGCGCTTGTTCAGGACGGGCTTGAAATCTCTGTCAGCAAAGTCGTCAGCTTTGAGGAACTGGCCGGTAAAATGCTAAACGAAGCTGAAAATGCAAAATTACATCTGGTTCAGACATCGCTGCAGGAAATCACGATACCCGCATTGAAGGCTGCAACCCCCAAAGCAACTCTGGTATCGGAAGCAGCCATGGAAAGCGAAGAAAGCACCGTGCAGGCTCCGGAAGAAAAGGTTTCCATAGTGGAAAATGCAAACAGCGCGTCATTACAGGATGAAGCAGAAAGCGGGTTGCAGGAAAAACCGCAGTTAAAAACCAGCTTCAGCAAAAAATCTGAGGTCACAGCGGAAATGAAGCCGCAAACCATGAATGAAGCAGCGCCTGACGTTAAGATGCCCTTCACCGAACCCATGGAAACAGTCAATACTCAGCCCGCGAAGCCGCAAAGCGTTTTAAAGGCTGATGTGACTGCGCAGATCGTCGAAAAGGCCGAAACCATGTTCCGGGAAGAGAAAACTGAAATGGTGATGCAGCTGAAGCCCGATAGTTTGGGAAAAATTTCTCTGAAGGTCATTCATGAGCGCGGAGAAATCATCGCAAGGTTCGTGGCTGAAACTGAGCAGGTGAAAGCTATTTTGGAAGGCAATATGCAGCTTCTAAAGGATTCACTGCAAAAGAGCGGTGTCATGGTTCAAAGCCTGGAGGTTTCAGTAGGACAGCAGGGCGGCGATCATCACAGAAACTGGGACAACAGAAACAATGAGGCAGCGTCTCCGGCCGAACCGAAAGCTTCAGCTATACAGCAAAGGGTTCTCAGGCAACCGGCATATGGATACGGCGGTTCTGCGGCAGACTATTATTCCAACGAATCATCCGAAATTGACCTGACTGCTTAAAAAGGAGGTGAAAAAATGTCACAGGTAAGTTCAGTCAGCCAAAACAATATCGATCAGATCATTGAGGCCCAGGAGGCAGCGAAATCCAGCAGGAACGTGGACAACAATCTGGGAAAGGATGCTTTTCTGAAGCTTTTGATCACACAGCTGCAGCACCAGGACCCGCTGGAGCCGATGGAGGATCAGGACTTTATCGCCCAGATCGCCCAGTTCAGCTCTTTGGAGCAGATGCAGAACCTGAACAGCTCATTTTCCTATTCGATGGGTTTTTCCTTAATGGGCAAATACATCAGTGCCGCTATAGCCGATGAGACCGGTAAGGTGAAGCAGGTGGAGGGTGAGGTTTCCGCTGTTCGTTCAGAGGCTGGAGTGGTGTACCTGGTGGTGAACGGCGAAGATGTGCCCATCGATAAGATTACCAATGTTTCTGAAACACCGATGGGAACCCAGGGGATGGATCTTGAGAAATACAACAACCTGATCGGCTTGTTAAGCACGGTAAAGACCACCCTGACTAACACAGACGAACCCTTTGAGCTGGAGGGCATCATTGCAAAAATTCTGAAGGGCTCCGATGGGATTTATGCTAACCTGGACGAAGTTGTTCTCACCGTTTCAGATCTTCAAAAGGATGCCTTTAGCAGCATTGAAGAATATCTGGAAGGCATGAAGGGCAGAGAGGTTCTGTTACAGGCCAAAGATGCGAAAACAGGGCGGAATGTTGAAATCAGAGGTGTCTTGAGACAAGGCGAAAAGGATGAGAGCACGGGCAACTATAACGTCATTCTCGACAGTGTTGCCGTTCCTGTAACAGACATTGAATCCACCCGAAAAATCGATCTGGTTTCCACCGAACAGCAGCTTTTGGCGGAAATTCTGAAAACCCTCAAGGGGTTGGAAGAGAGAAATCCAGGCCTGGAAGCAGGAGCAGATGCCATTGAAAGCACAGAGGAAACACAGGGCACAGAAAGTGTAAGCGAACCAGCGGAAATGTCAGACGACTCAGCGCAGGCAGCCGAAACCGGAGGTGAAGGCTAATGGTATACAACAACAGGCCCATTATACAGGCTCCCCCCGTCACCACAGGCAATGAGCTGCAAAACAGGCCCAAAACTCAACCTTCAGGCAGTTTTGCAAACATCCTTCAGGACAAGCTGGACAAGGATGTAAAAATCTCAAAGCACGCTCAAACACGGATGGAGCTGCGCAATGTGAACCTGACTGAAGCGCAGAGGGAAAAGCTTGCAAGCGCTATCGACAAGGCGAATGCGAAGGGGGTCAGGGATACACTGATCGTCATGGAGCGCATGGCATTTGTCGTGAACGTGAAGAACCGAACCGTCATCACAGCCATGAACAGCGCGGAAATGCGTGAAAATGTCTTTACGAATATTGACGGAGCTGTTTTTGCAGATTAGGAGACGTTCGAAAAAGCAGACTATTACCACATTTTTAACCAAACAATGACTATGTGTATGGTTAAGTTTTCAAAAAGGAACTACCGATATATTGATTAAGGGTTGATACAGCCGGACCCGACGGGAGGCTGGCCGTTTCGGACTGACTGAAGAAACGGTAAACCCAGGGAGGGTATTACTATGATGAGATCTATGTTTTCAAGCGTTTCAGGCTTGAAATCACATCAGACAAGGATGGACGTAATCGGTAATAATATCGCAAACGTGAATACCATTGGCTACAAAGCCAGCAGAACCACCTTTGCGGAAATTTTTGCCCAGACCATGGCTGGGGCTGGTTCACCAGACCCGAGTACCGGAAAGGGCGGCACCAACCCATTACAAATTGGGTTGGGGTTGAATGTCAGTGCCGTTGATACGTTGATGGGCCGCGGAAGCTTGCAGCGTACCGACAGCCCCACCGATTTGTCCGTTGAAGGAGAAGGTTTTTTCATTGTCCGTGCCGGCAGAGAAGGAACGCCACATTTTACCCGAGCCGGCAACTTTTCCATAGACAAGCTGGGGAACCTTGTAACATCACAGGGCATGAATCTGCTTGGATGGCAGGATTACGACGTAGACAATGATGGAAACTATATTTTTAACACACAGGAAGAAATCAAACCCTTAAACATGTTTGAGGATGAGTACAATCTGAACAAACGAATCATCGCCGCTCAATCCACAACACAGGCGGTGCTGGCTGGAAATCTGGATGCCACCAAAGCACCTGTTGGTGGTTTTACCGGCAGTGAGATCAACGGCGCCGCCGCGCGTACCATTCCCGACACAGTGGGTGCTGAAGGTGTAGCCGGAGCCGACGGTATCCCCGACGACGGCAGTATAAATAAGGATCCTCATTTTATCGTGCCGTTAACCGTGTTTGATGCGCTGGGAAATGAGTACAAACTGAATGTTAGTTTTTGGAAGAATTTTACTGAAACCACTGGGACGCCTGCAGTGACCACCACGACCTGGTTCTACTCGATAGATGGCAGTAACACCGCCACTCCATCCAATGCGACAGGGTTTATCCAGTTTAACAGTGAAGGTAAGATTATGACGAATGATCCAGCAAATTATAATGTAGAACCGACGATCACGCTAACTCCGAATGATTCAGTAGGTGCCGCACCTTTCAATTTCGAACTGAACTTTGAAAAACTGTCCATGTATGCTGACGACAGCTCGGTAAAGCCCACCCAGGTGGACGGATACGCACCAGGAACCCTTACATCCTTTAGTATCGGCAGCGATGGCGTTCTTACCGGTGTTTACAGCAATGGACGTCAACAGCCTCTTGGTTTGGTTGCGTTAGCCGTCTTTGATAACGCGGCTGGGCTGCAAAAAGCAGGAAGCAATCTGTTCCTGCCAACATCCAACTCGGGTGATTTTTCAAGGGCATTAAAGCCCGGAACTGAAGGTGCAGGCAGCCTGAACCCCGGTACGCTGGAAATGTCCAATGTAGACCTGGCTCAGCAGTTTACAGAGATGATCGTTACCCAAAGAGGCTTCCAGGCGAACAGCCGCATTATGACCACAGCGGATGAAATTCTCCAGGAGCTTACTAACATGAAACGTTAATCTGGTTTTATCCAGGGTTTTACCCGGTAAAACCCAACAGAAATGACCCGAAACTCAATGAATGAAGACCGGTTTCCAGAAACCGGAACCGGTTTTCATTCAATTTATTCATCCTCTTCTCCTTATTTATACCGGCTCTGTTTTCTCTGGAGGTAGATGATGAAGCTGGTCTGTGAAAGGGGTGAAGGTATGATCGAGGTTTCAAGGCTGAATAAAAAAACATTTATTTTAAACTGTGACTGGATAGAAACAGTGGAAGCGACACCCGATACCGTTATAACCCTGACAAATGGTAAAAAGTATGTAGTTGCTGAAAAGGTTGAAGAGATCATTGATAAAGTGATAGAATATAAGCAAAAAGTGTTTAACCGTCTTATTTTATAATTTCACAGGGATGTGAGGTGTTCCTTTTGGAAGGGAAAAGCATTTATACAATTTTATTGGCTATTATTGCGGTGCTGACGCTGGCATTGGCGGTGCTGATTATTTTTCTGTTCATTTCCTATAACCCCAATCAGCAGGCCCAAACTGTTACGCCGCCAACAAACGCGCCGATCACCGAGCGTGTGGTGGCAGACGATGAAATGCTGGAATTCAAGCTTTTTGAAGGCAAGGAGAAAATGTTTGCGCTCAAGGGTGAGAAGGAAAATCCCGACTCCATCGTAATGGTGTCTGTCACGATTAAATGTGACGCGGGCCCTAAAAAGAAGAGGGAGGAAGAGATTACGACCAGGGTCAATGGCTACCTCTCTGAAATGGAGGAATCGGTCGGAGACTATTTCGCGGCAATGACCCTTACAGAAGCCAAGGAATTAGAAACCCGCTTCAAGGCCCGTGATGATTTGTTGAACACCTTCAATGAGATCCTCAATGCCAACAAGCAGGAAAAGGAAAAGATCGTTTACAGGGTTACCCTGCAAATGTTCCCGCAATAGATTCTACTAAAGGGGGGAATTCAACCCGTGGGAGACATTCTTTCCCAAAACGAAATAGATGATTTACTGGCGCAGCTAAGTACCGGAGAGATCAACGCTCAGGAATTCAAAAGAGAAACTGCCGAAAAGAAGATCAAGGAGCATGATTTCAAAAGACCCAGCAAATTTGCGAAGGATCATTTGAGGACCATGCAGATCATTAATGAGAATTACGCGAGGCTTATCACGAATTTTCTTTCGGGTTATCTGCGAACCCTGGTGCAGGTAGATGTAATCTCCATGGAAGCTCTTCAGTATTCCGAGTTTACAAATTCCATTGCCAACCCTGCCGTGTTGGGAATCATTAATTTTAATCCCCTGCCCGGCAGTATTATCTTCGATTTTTCGCCGGCCATTGCTTACGCGCTGATCGAAAGAATCCTGGGCGGCAAAGGAAATGGGATTGAAAAAATACGCGGGTTTACCGAAATAGAGATCGCTATTTTAATGCGCATCATCTCTCAGATGCTCACCTTCATGCGTGAACCCTGGGAGAATGTCGCACCAATCAGGCCCACACTGGACAGGATTGAAACCAACGCGCAGTTTGCCCAGATCATGAACCCTACCGAAATGATAGCACTGGTAACCTTCCAGACCAAGGTGGGGGAGGTTGAGGGACTGATGAACCTGTGCATACCCCATATGGTTGTTGAACCGGTCATGTCCAAGCTCAGCACAAAAATATGGTTCTCGATGATTGAAAAGGGAACTACCGAAGAAACAAAGAAATCGTTGCAGATAAAGGTAGAAGATACACGGGTTCCGCTCATTGCGATCCTTGGCAGGACAGAACTGATGGTTTCCGACTTTTTACAGCTGCAGACAGGAGATGTCCTGTCTTTAAGAACGCCGGTGGATGGCGAAATGGAAGTGATGGTCGGAGATTTACATAAATTCAACGCGAAACCTGGTGTAAAGAATAAGAAAACAGCGGTAAAGATCACACAGGTTATCACAAGGGAGGATGAATAGATGGGCGACATGTTATCACAGGCTGAAATAGATGCGTTGCTCAGCGGCGCGCTTACTGTGGATGACGAACCACAGTCTCCCGGCCCCGTTGGAAATGTGGTTTTGACTCCAACCGAAATTGATGCTTTGGGTGAAATCGGGAACATCAGCATGGGAACTTCGGCCACCACGCTGTATACCCTATTGGGGCAGAAGGTCATGATTACCACCCCCAAGGTTTCGATCACAACCTGGGAGGAGCTTTCCAGGCAGTATCCCGAGCCCTATGTTGCCGTTAAGGTTCAATATACACATGGCCTGACCGGGGACAATTTACTGGTGATGCAGGAGCAGGATGTGAAAATCATCACCGATCTGATGATGGGTGGAAGTGGCCAGGTCGATCCCAACACAGAACTGTCCGAATTACATTTAAGCGCTATCAGCGAAGCTATGAACCAAATGGTCGGATCAGCGGCCACTTCACTATCCTCCATGTTTGACAAGCGGGTTGATATTTCTCCGCCTGAATCGCAGCTGATCGATCTTTCAAGAAATATTGGCGGTATTGCATTTGAAGAAGGAAAGCAAATTGTAAAGATAGAGTTCTCTTTAATCGTGGGCGACCTGATCGACAGCCTGATCATGCAACTGCTGCCCCTCAGTTTTGCTCAGGATCTGGTCGCAAACCTGTACAATAAAGGCAGCAGTTTGCCCGAGGAGCCCAAGCCGGCTGCTACGGCAAAACCGGCCCCAAAACAGGCACCGGCGCCCGAGCCCCGTCCCGCTCCATACCAGCCGCAGGCGGCACCACAGCCGCAGCCGCAACCCATGAACAACCAACCCGACCCCTATGGGTATGGCTATCAAATGCCGTACATGCCTCAACCTCAGCATCAACAACCCCCTGTCAATGTTCAACCCGCGCAGTTCCAATCCTTTGAAATGGCAGCTCCCGCGCTTGAAATTCAGAACATTGGCCTGTTGATGGATGTTCCGCTGCAGATTACCGTGGAATTGGGCAGAACCAGCAAGAAGATCAAAGAAATTCTTGAGTTTGGGCAGGGCTCCATTATTGAGTTGGACAAGCTTGCCGGCGAGCCGGTGGATATTCTGGTCAATGGCAAGAATATTGCTAAGGGTGAGGTAGTGGTTATCGACGAAAGTTTTGGTGTGAGAATAACTGATATTATCCATCCATCAAAAAGGCTTTGATTTGCATAAGAATTCATTATATAATAAAGATAGAGTGTTTAAGGAGAGAGGGAGCAAGGTATGGCGAATATACTGATCGTTGATGATGCAGCATTTATGAGAATGATGATAAAGGACATTCTCTCCAAGAATGGCTATACGGTGATAGGCGAGGCTGAAAACGGAAACAAGGCCATCGAGAAATTCAAGGAACTAACCCCCGATTTGGTGATCATGGACATCACCATGCCTGAGTTGGATGGCATACAGGCGGTTAAGCAGATTAAGGGGTTCAGTCCCGAGGCCAAAATAATCATGTGTTCCGCCATGGGCCAGCAAGCAATGGTTATCGAGTCCATACAGGCCGGAGCGCGTGACTTTATTGTAAAACCGTTCCAGGCTGAAAGGGTTATTGAAGCCGTTAAAAAGGTGGTTGGTTAAGAAAGGTACCCCATGTTTTTTGAATTGGCGGGATATGTCCTTATTTTCGGTGCAATTTTATATCTGGCGTATATTGCCTCGCGGATTGTGGGTAAAAAAACGTCAGCTTCAATGCAGTCCCGGCATATGCAGGTGATCGAGCAAATCAGCCTGGGCCTGGACAGAAGGTTGTTGCTAATACGGGTTGGTTCCGATTACTTTGTGTTTTTGTGCGGTAAAAAGGAGTTCAAGCAGGTGGCCAGGGTAAACCTGGACAAGGAAGAAATCCAGGAGCAGGCAGAAGAAAAAAGTTCGGACTCGCCCGTTTTTGATTTCCGGCAAATTTTCGACAGGGTTGCTCACAACCAGAAGAACAAAAAGGAACCAATGATAAAAAAACCGGAAAACGATGAGCCCGTTGCAAAGAAAGATGTCCTTCAACGCAACATCCGAAAGCTTGAGCAGTTACGGGAAAAAAGCTACGATAAGGAAGTATAATCGTTGATGTCTAAAAAGAAGAAGAAAATATTTTTTTTCGCCGGTATTATTTTTCTGATGGTTGTTTTCTGCACCGGCGTTTATGCAGAACCGGGCATTTCCATTTCCGATGAGGGGATTACCATCACCTCCACCGACGACCCGGAGGAAATCTCCAACAGCATCAAGCTGCTGCTCTACCTTACGGTGCTTTCCATTCTGCCATCCATTCTTATCATGATGACTTCCTTTACACGTATCATCATTGTGCTCTCCTTTCTGCGCAATGCCATGGGAACGCAGCAAATGCCTCCCAACCAGGTCCTTATCGGCCTTGCGCTGTTTTTAACGCTGTTTATCATGTCCCCCGTGTTAACCGATTTGAATGAACAGGCCCTGAAACCCTTCTCGGATAATGAAATTACCATGGAACAGGCCATTGATAACGCATCCGGGGTCATGAAGGATTTTATGCTGAATACAGCCAAAACCCGCGAAAAGGATTTGGCATTGTTTGCAAACATCGCCGGAGTGGATGCGCCCGAGGACATCAACGATCTGCCCCTGACGGTAGTGATCCCCGCCTTTATCATCAGCGAGTTAACGGTGGCGTTTAAAATTGGGTTTATGCTGTATATCCCTTTTCTGGTCATCGATATGGTGGTAGCAAGCACCCTGATGTCCATGGGAATGATGATGCTGCCGCCGGTGATGATATCTCTGCCCTTTAAAATTCTGCTGTTTTTGCTGGTGGACGGCTGGAACCTGACAGCGGGAACCCTTATCCGTTCGTTTGGTTAGTGTGCCCATGGGGATGGTTCTTTTTGTCACAAAACATCTTTTTGCCAAACGGCAAAACACATCTTTTTGCCAAACGGCAAAACACATCTTTTTGCCAAACGGCAAAAAATGTGATGTGATGTGATGTGATGTGATGTGATGTGCAAAAAGAATTTTCCCGATGGACACAACAAGAAAGAAAGGTGTTCTGAATGGAGCAGCAAATCCTTGATACTGCACAGGATGCTGTGCTGACAATCATAAAGCTGTCTGCGCCGCTTTTAGGGGTTGCGCTGATCGTGGGTCTGGCAATCAGTATTTTCCAGGCAACAACACAGATTCAGGAACAGACACTGTCGTTTGTGCCTAAGATTATTGCGGTTTTTTTGGCGCTTTTTCTTTTTGGCGCGTGGATGATGACCACCATGAAGGAGTTTACGTTAAGGATTTACGAGAATATCCTTCAGTTTATTTATTAGTGTGTCAAAAGTACCGTCCCCATTGACACACTTTGATACAGGAGAATATCATGACCATACCACTGGATTTCCTGCTTGAGCTGTGGGACGTTTTTTTACTGATATTTGTGCGGATGACCGGGCTGTTCGTCGTATCTCCAATTTTTGGGCGGCAGAACATACCGGTTTATTTTAAGGTGGGCTTTTCCTTTCTGACGGCAATCCTTGTTACCTACAGTATTCCGGCACCGGATTTGGCTGCATATAACAGCCTGGCCGCGTTTATTTTCCTGATCACCAAAGAGTTTCTGGTAGGTCTTGTATTGGGGTATATCTCTTATTTGGTCATCACAGCAATTTACCTTGCGGGACAGATGATCGACATGCATATCGGCTTTGGCATGGTCAGTGTTTTCGACCCCATGAGCAACATCCAGATCCCGGTTACCGCAAACTTTTACTTCATCCTCACGATGCTGATGTTTTTAGCGATTGATGGGCACTATCTGCTGATTTACACCCTCACCGACAGCTTTGAAATCCTGCCGTTGAACAGCTCCCTGGTCTTTGATAAAAGCTTGCTTGATTTTTTCATCAGGGTTTTTACATCCGTATTTGTTATCGGCTTTAAGATTGCCGCACCGGTAACAGCAGCTATTTTTATTGTGGATGTGTCCCTGGGGGTCATTGCCCGGGCTGTTCCACAGGTGAATGTTTTTGT
>CAYVFB010000032.1:0-32118 GCA_964450305.1 uncultured Ruminiclostridium sp. | reverse complement strand
GTAACGCCCCGGGAAAGTAGGTCGCTGCCGGATTTATATGAAAGCCTTATGGTTAACGCCATAAGGCTTTTTGCTGTCTTAACGAAAAACATACTAAGAAGTGAGTTTATTTTTAGGTTTCCTGGTCTTGATACCAAAAATGAAACGATAGAACCATTCCTCTGTTTCTACCACACGGCATAGTTGACATATTATATCAAAAAGGGATATAATTTTTATATCATTTGTCTTATTGAAGAACACCTTGCAGATCAAAATACCATACAGATAAAAATTATATCGTGAATGGATCGCACATTAATAATAACTTAAAACTACGTTAACTGGAGGTTAACATGAAGCGGTTTACGAAGCTGACGTGTTCTTTTGTGATCATTATGATATTCCTGTCCAATTTACAGATACCAACCATTAGAGACACATCCGGATTACAGATTTCTGCAACAGATGAACCTTCAGGTACTTTGGCCGGTAACAATACCTTTATCAGTGCCGGTTCCATTTCGGTTGCTGAAGCCGTATATTCCGATTATGAACTGATGGAATTTGATAAAACATGGCTAAACGCTGAACAGGTGTTGGGTGACAACGAGTATGAGGTAAACTACCTTGGGGCCTACACAAACATAACAACCCGCCTGAACCTGGTTACGGAAGGGCATTATGGCAGTTCTATCAGTTGGACATCCACCGATGAAGCTTGGGAATGGATAAAGCCCGACGGTACCGTAGACCGGCCCCCCTATCTGAAGGGAGATCAATATACAGGGCTGACGGCAACCATTTCCAAAGGTACTGAAAGTACCGAAAAAACCTTTGAATTATACATAAAAGCTCTGAAACCGACTGCTGATGAAGAAGCAGTACAGGCGGATTATGATTGGCTGCAATATTCCATGCTACACGGAATGGTAGGAGATGTTTTTATTGACTTACACCTGCCGCTGCTGGGCGAATATGGGAGCACCATCGAATGGGTATCCTCAGATGAAACGGTGATGAAACCGGATGGCACCGTCATCAGGCCTTCCTATGGGTCGGGGAGCAGAACGGTAACCCTGACCGCAACATTCAGAAAAGGAGCGGCGCAAAAAACGAAAGATTTTTCCTTTAGTATCGCACCTTTGTTACCGGACGATGCACAATTGGTGGAAAGTGTAAAAAACTGGCTTACAGAGGAACGGGTGCTGGACGGGAATGCTGCAGACGATGTGAAGCTGGATCTGTACCTTCCGGTGCTTAAAACAGAAAGTATTGACAATGGTGGCTTCTATGTTGACCACACTATCAATATTGACTGGGATATCTCCAACACCGATGTGATTGCACAGGACGGAACAGTCACCCGTCCGCAGCCCGAACAGACGGATGTGCCTTTAACCCTTACGGCAACCATATCTTACAACGAAGCTGTTGAACATAAGGTCTTTGAATTTATCGTCACAAAGAAGGAAATATTCTCTTTAGGGCTGAAATACAACGACTTCAGTACTAATGCGGACAAGCTTCAATGGAACGGTAATGCTTCAGCGGTGGCTTTTCAGAACAGGGAGGGGGACAATATTACAGCGCTGCAGCTCACAGACGATAGTTCACAGACCGGATCAAGCATATTCACAAAAAACAGACTTTGCCTGGGCAGTGATTTATCCTTCAGCACGGCTTTTACCTTTACCATTGATCATCCAACCTATCAGTTAGGGAGCAGCCGCTTTACCTTTACTATACAGCGCACCGGCAATACAACCTTGAAGCTGGCGGATATCACCCCGAACCTCAGTTTTTCCATTGACAGCGTATATACAAAGGAAGCCGGCTCCGGTCAGGCAGATGTCTATCCGGTGAACAGAAGAATATCTGTTTTTTATAACGGAGATGAAGATGCAACTTATTTTAATGGCAGAAGTGAAAGCCTATATCCCTCTGGTATCTATAATATCTGGGTGGAATATGACGGAACGGCAAAAAGGCTTGAAATTCGCTCCAGTCTGGATTCAAGAAGGCCGAAAACCCCCATTGTCAGCCTGGAGGATTTTGATCTGGAAGCCATTCTGAGAAACGGGAATGACAGCCTCAGCATGGAGGAGCTTCGGGAGGTATATATCGGTTTTACCGGAGCTACAGGGATTGTTAATGAAAAATTCAAGCTGTGGGACTGGTATTATAAAAATGACCCGGTTCCTGTCGATTTTGTTCCATACAGCTTTACGGATGCATCCAGTATTGCAGTAACTGGCAATCCTCCCGGAGGATTGCCGCAAAGTACGGTCAAAGCAGTTGTCACAGGAGACAGTGGTCCTGTTTCGGGTGTAAACGTAGATTTTTCTGCAACGTTTGGTTTATTGGATTCAACCTCGGTCATAACGGATTCTATCGGAAGCGCGTCCACAACCGTAAGAACCGTAACAAGCGGAAACGCTGTAATCCGTGCAGTTGCAGCAGGCGGCGCCATGGCCTCTGTCAATATACCTTTATCGGTATCCGATGCCGACAGTGCAGCTTTTGATCTTGCATGGCTGACCGAAACACGGATTTTAGGCGGGAACCCCGATGCCGGTCATATTACCGAAGATTTGTATTTGCCTGTGCTGGGCCAGAGCGGAAGCACCATCACCTGGACCTCCGACAAAAGCTATATTGGTACCGACGGTCAGGTGACTACCCCGCAGCCCCATGAGGGGGATCAGACTGTGATTTTGGAAGCAACCGTGCTGAAAGGCTCGTCAAGTCTTCAAAAAACCTTCTCCCTTGTCGCCAGAGTATTGGATGAAGATACTGTCCGGGAGGATAAAAGCTGGCTGTCCCCGGAACGTATTTTAAACGGAGACACCCTCGAAAATACCGCCCTGACCAATGTGACCAGAGATTTAAACCTTCCAATGGCAGGGCTGTATGGTTCGGCCATCACCTGGACCTCGTCGGAACAGACGGTTACGACGACAAACGGAACGGTTTCCAGGCAAACCTATACACAGGGGGATAAAGAGGTAAAGCTGACCGCAGCAATTAAAAAAGGAGACGTGGAAGAACGTGCAGAATTTACGATTATCGTAAAAAAGCTTCCGCCAACCGATGCAGAACTCGTGGCGCTCGATAAGGCATGGATGACCGACAGCAGGGTTTTAAACGGCAACAGCAGCCTCGATTATATCATCACAAATCTGAATCTTCCTGCCAACGGCCCGGAGGGGTCTGCCATTCAGTGGGCTTGCACTCCTGAGGGTTTTATAGCAGCTGACGGAACGGTAACCCGCCCGGCTTATCCCATCGGAACCAAATCCGTCCTGCTGACAGCAACCATTTCCTATGGTGTTGTAACCAATAGCAGACAATTTCAGATGGTTATCCCAAAACTACCTCAGACCAATGCCGAGGCTGTTGCCGAGGATGCGGCTAAGCTGGATGTATTTGCTACGCTGGGGAGTAACAAATCCCAATACTCGGTAACGATGAATCTGGGCCTTCCATCCGCGGGGAGTGAAGGATCTGTCATTTCCTGGTCCTCCAGCCTGCCTGAAGTAATATCGGATATGGGCATTGTTATACGGCCTCAATACGAAGTTGGACATCAGAGCGTTGTTTTAACTGCGACTATACAAAAAGCCGACAAGCAGGAAATCAGGCAATTTGAATACACTGTTCTTGCGCTGCCCGATACCACACCGCCCTGGATCGTTTCGACAATCCCCGAAAATGACGCATCCGATGTACTGTGGAATACCAAAGAGGTTGTTCTGGTCTTCAGTGAAGACGTCATGAAAATAAAAAGCAGCGGCTACCAGTATTCCTTGGGTTATTACGGCATTGAGCACGATGGTCCGGGCACCCCCAATTTTGTCGCACGGGTACAGGCAAACCGGCTGATCATTACATCCAGTCAGGAAATCCCTGCCGGAGAGCACAGGTTTGTTATACCGGAAAACGCAGTGACCGATTTGTCCCGTAATCCATCGCAAAGAATGGAGTTTACCTTCACGGTTGAGCAAAAGCCGGCTAACAGGATAACGGCTGCCGCATCTTCGCCTGTTGAAATGCAAAGGGATGTGCCTGTGAATTCGGACCTGTTCATCCAGTTCGCACACAGTGAAAGCTTTAACGGAAATGAGTTTTACAAAGGTGGTGGGTTTAAGGGTATTTCCCTTTACGAAAGGGATAAGGAAACGAAAGTACCCATCACTACAGCCTTGTCGGGAAATACCATTACGATCCGGCCTGCATCGGGAACACTGCTGCCCGGAACCGTATATGAAATGGTTATCCCTGCAGCAGCCGTACAGGACAGGTTTATCAACCCAAGCACCGAAAAGACGATTCCTTTCATAACCCAGGGGGATAATATTCGACCGGAGGTTACAGACACGTATCCTGCGGAGCAGCAGACGGATATTGACATAAACCAGTACCTGGAGATCAGCTTCTCAGAGGCTGTGAAAGCGGGAAAGACAAAAGTCAGGCTGGTTGACAGTGCGGGAAGCCAGGTGGCTATCGTATCATTGATGAACAGCCCTGACACAATAACCCTTATACCGGTCAAACCATTAAAGCCCAATACCCTGTATACAGTACAGATTCCGTATAACGCGGTTCGAAACAGTACCGGTCTTTACATGCTGTCAGACAGCAGCTTTACCTTTACAACCGGGCAAAATGCTTTGGGAATAACTCAAATATCCCGAAGGACAACACAGGCTGACCAGGTTTCGTCCGTGGACAGCCCCATCGAGCTGACTTTTTCTTCCAATGTGAATCCGGCTCCCGACCTGGGGGTAGAGATATTTGACAGCGAAGGAAACTCTGTTTCCTTCACCCGTGATATTTCAGATCAGAAGCTTGTTCTAAGTCCGATTCAAAACCTGAGCCCTGCCAAAACCTATACCGTTATTGTCCCGAAGGGCGCATTTACCGGAACTGCCGGCGAGGAAAACGATCATCTGCGGTTTAGCTTTACAACAGCAAAGCAGCTGAAAATGTCAAGTTATGGCGAGGATTGTTTCCTGGTCAATCCTTCTCCAAACTGGTTAATCGGCAGGGAAATAACCTTTAAGGCCGACAACATTGAGCAGGTACTAACCAGGAATAAGAGGACCGTCAGAACCTGGGAGTGGAGCTTTGGGGACGCTGCTGCGTCTGCAGCAAAGAACCCCAGCCATACTTATCACGCGGAAGGGAATTATACCGTAAGGCTGAAGGTAGCTGACAACTACGGAATGACTTATGATTTTGAAAAAACAGTAAGCATTGGAGACTATGATTCGGCTAACGTAGAGATATGGGTCCAGAATGGATGGATGAACGAGTTTGAGCATTTGGATGTTTACAACCAATATAATCCAGGTTTTTATACCTACACGGCCTACCTCACCTACGACAGTAATTATCTGGCCGGTGAAAAAATCAAGTCGTATCTGGAAAAGGACGGAGTACGGGTGACGGAGCCGGGTACTTTTACAACCGGTAAAGGCGAAAGACGGTTTCTAGATGAGTTTGGAAATATTACCAGTAATTATGGCTGTGCTTTCGTTCCCTTGTTTTATACGGATCCGGAGCTGCATGGAACCTATGAAATGGTTTTTGAGTATGGAACCGCCGAGGCCAGTACCAGGAAACGAATTCCACTGACCATCACAGACCGGAGAAGCAAGCAGGATTTAAACATCAGATTGCTGAACCAAAATACGGGCAAGTATGTGGAAAGCCGCACCGGTTACTATTTCGAGCTTGACGGCGTACAGGTATATGCTCCGCTTGAGGAGGTGAACAGGGGAGAATTCTTTTATGTGATCGATGATGTACCCCTTGGTGACCATACGCTAAAGCTTGTATCCAACAACAGCTTTACCCGGTACAGCTCTGAAACCGAATACATAATCAACAACGGCGCAGACAGCTTTGAAATCCTTCCTGTGGAAGGAAAACAACCGGGGTTAACCCGTGTCTGGTCCAGCTTATCCGATTCCAAAAAAAGGTTTCCCTCAATTCTTATCAAGGGCGTGGAAATGCCCCCGATTAGGTTTCACTTTGAAGGGGACTGGGATGAGCTCAATCCCGGTTATTACGAAATCATGTTCAGCAAAAGCGGCAACAACCTGATAAGTGCAGAACCATGGATCGATGTGGACCCCAGTGTCCTTCCTCCAGACGAGCAGCTGCTCGTCCGAATGGTTTCCAAAACTGGAATCAAATCGGAGTGGATGGATGCAAAAATAAAGGCGGTTCCTCTTCCGGTGGCGAATACCGACATGGAGTTCCGCTATGTCAACGGTGAGTATCTCATCAGTATGCCGATGGATATGAGCGACCTGACAGGACAGGATAATTCAGGCATGAGCGGTATGCCTCTTCTGGATGGACTGGGGGGGTTTGGCATGTTCGGCTCCAACAATGTGTTTACGGGTAAACTTCTCGATCGCGGCGGCAGAAAATTGGCTATTTTGGAGATTGATGCGGAGGGTTCCGTCGGGAAATCAAAGAAAAAACCCAAAATGCTTGTTGTTGGACACCAACTGGATGTAAAGATCATGGGGAGCATGTACCTGATGCACGACCCCGGATCCGGATGGGAATTGCAGAACGGTTATGTAACGTTATGGGGTGACCTGTACAAATATTATAAAAAAGGGTACAGAGTTCCCAAAATTGATGTAGGTGCGGAAGGCTACCTAAGCATCGGCGCTAGCGGGTATACCACGCTGATCGTTGACAAGAGGCCCGAAAGCGTAAGAGAGTACAGCGGTATCCTGCACTTTGAACCTTATGTTTATGGCAGCATATTTGCCGGTTTAAGTTGGGTGTCTGTCGAGGGGAGTATTGATGGAAGAATACCTGCAGAAATCCATATTCCAACAGGATATCTGCAGGTGGATCCCAGCCTTACGGCAAAAATTACAGGAACCTTCCTGACTTATTCCGAAACACTGTATAAGAAAACGTTAACAACCCACTGGGACAACGGGAATGAAAAAGTAACCCTGACGGGGTTCAATATGGGTCCGGACAGGAATGCTCTGGAATTTGATACGAAAAACACAAAGCTGGCTCAAATCCCCAGAGACTATCTGGATCAGGCAAGGTGGTACAGCGAAGGGAATCAGATCCTGTCTCACGCATCTTCTCAGACACTTGCAGCAGCATCAGGCTTTACCGGTTTCAGCGTTGAGGAAAACCCCCGTGTGGAAGTCAGGAAGGAAAATATTTATCCGTATGCGGATATGAATCTAACTATCCATGGAAACAACCTCATGCTTCTATGGAACGATGACAACCCGCAGCGGAATGCAGTAAACCGTACGCAGAACCAGTATTCCGTCTTTAACGGGGTCAACTGGCAGGAGCCTGAAACCATTGAAGATGATGGGACGGCAGATTTTACCCCGGCATCGGCATCGGTTGGAGACGGCGTTCTGATGGCATGGCAGGATATCAATCAGGTTCTGCCGTTTGATGCAGGTTTGGGCGATGCAGTTGAAAATGCCGAGATCAGCGTCACGCAAAGTGACTACAGGGTGGGTGAGGCGGTTGACATCATCACACTGACCCAGGATGATAAGTTCGACCATTCCCCAATACTTGCCGCGGATAACAACAAAGCGCTGCTGGTATGGACGAAGTCCGAGGGATTAAGCTTCACTTTGGGCGATGACATGGATGAGTACAAGGCTGCTGCGAACAGCGACAGCCTGTGGTATTCCACCTGGGATGGAAACAGCTGGAGCAATGCGGCGGCAATTGAAGGCTCCATGCCTTTTGTGGTGAACGCCGATCTGTCTTTCCGTGGAAACGAAGGCCTTCTGGTTTATACGCTGGATCACGATAATGATCTATCCACCCAGGAGGACCAGGAGATTTATGCAAGGATATACCAGGACGACAGTTGGGGCCAGGCCATACCGGTGACGGATAATGAAGTACCCGATTCCAACCCGAAGGTCGTTTATGGTGCCGGGAAATGGTTCATCACCTGGCACCATGATAACAGCTTTGCCTGGAAGGTAGGACTGGACGGGGATATGGAAACCCTGGAACCGGCAGGTACTGTACAGGATTACAAGCTTGCCTGCCTGGAGGGAGAAAATCCGCAGATTGCGCTGGTGTATCAGCAAATGGGTGAAAAGAGCGTTCAAACTCTTTCAGCCCTGTTCCATGATTTCAGATCGAACACGTGGAGCGGTGAAATTCCGCTGACCCACGGTGACGGTTATGTCCGATCCTTCAGTCCCGTGTTTACCGATGACGGTAAACTGAAGGTGGCTTTTTCAAAAGCCGAGGTTATCAAGGAAGTCATTGACGGGGCGGAGTATTACAGCCCTGGGCAAATAACCGATCTATGCCTGCTATCCTATACCCCCATTCGCGATTTGGCTTTTTTCGAAGAGGATGGGCTTCAGCTGTCTTCAGCCATGCCCCTGGCGGGTACAACCGTTACAGTAACCGCTGAGGTTCATAACCAGGGCGATTTTCCTGAAGCTGCAACGATTAGAGTTTATGATGGGATCAAACAAAAGGAGATATCGGTACCGCTTATTCCAGCCCGTTCTTCCCAGACAGTGCAAATGGAATGGAATGTGCCGTCTGACGCTGCGGACCCCTATGAAATTCATGCGGAAGTCATAAGCTCTCAGAATGAAACCGAAACAGATACCACCAATAATTCGGTCAGCATGAGGGTTTCCATGACGGATATCGCCGTAACCGATTTGAAGTGTGAAAATATTGTGGACAACGACTACCTGATCACCGCAGACTTATACAACCGTGGAAGCAAAGACCTGGAAGGGATCAGCATCCGGCTTGAAAATGAAGGCAATATCATTACTGAAAAAGGCATTAAAGAAATGAATGCCGGAGAGAAGGCTGTTGTCAGATTACATATCTCATCCGAAGGACTGGTTCCGGGTGAAGACGGAGAAATCCACATCACCTTACGCGCAGTACTTCCCGATGGCATTGAAGAGAATTCAACCGACAACAATACATTTGAATTTATTTTGGAACCGGAGCAGGTGATGGTTGAAACAGCGACACCGGCACAGGGTGAAAACGGGGTTGGTATCACCAGTCCGTTGAAAATGACGTTCAACAAGGCTGTGAAAGCGGGATCGGGGTTTGACAGAATTTCTCTGATGGATGACACCCTGCGCTCCATCAATATCTCTGCAGTCATAGACGGCGAAACAATGACGATTACTCCCGATATGCCTTTGGATTACCAGACCAATTACACCTTGACGTTACCGGAGGCGGCTGTTGTTGATAACCTCGGAAACAGCATGGAGGATCCATACAGTGTCAGCTTTGTCACCACAACCAGCAGCCCCGAGGTAACCTTTGCATGGCCTGGTGAAAACATGAAAGGCATACCGTTGAACACCGAAATCAAAATTCAATATAATCAGGCGGTTATAAACAGTTCCGCCTTTGGAGAGATTGCATTATACAATTCGCAGCATCAGAGAATCAATACGGTTGTTTCCCTGCAGGGTGAATGGTTGACTATAAAGCCCGCAGGAAAGCTCCAAAAAGATACCGGTTACTCGCTGATCATTCCACGGGGCTCCGTAATGAACCTTACAAATGAAATTCAGCAGATGGATTTTTCATTATCCTTTGTCACCCAGGAAGAGGAGGATGAGAACCAGGATGGTAACAATGATGGGAATGACAATCCTCATTTAGATGCCGATGACAAAAAAGATGCTCCAAAACCGGCTTATACAATAACCCGGAAAACTCTGGATAGTGGAGCCTCAAAAGCAACGATAAACCTGGATGGACAGTCCATTGAAAAATTAATTCAAGCAGATGAAGCGTCTGTCCTTCTGGATTTAACAGCGCAGGTTAAAGAAGATAGAACGATTATGGTAGAGCTTTCCGTCAGTGCATTGGAGCAGCTGGCTGAATCACAAAAAGGGCTTGCGATTGTCACCGGAAAGGGAGACATTCATCTTCCGGCGGAGTTCATCACATTCCTTCTGAAAGAGGGGAAGGGTGCTGTGACAATTGTCATCGAGGAAAACAAAGAAGTTGAAGCAGACGAAAACAGAGTCTCCACCGGTATATTCGATTTCTCCATCGAACAGGAAGGCATTCCCGTTGCCGAATTCACCCCGAAGGTCAATGTAACAATGTATCTGGATACATCTGCTGTAGGAAACCCCAAGCGGGTTATTGCCTGCGTTTATGATGAGGAATTGGGAATCTGGAAGCCGGTTGGCGGAAAAGCAAATGCCGAAAACGGTTCGATGACCTTCCAGGCCGGGCATTTTTCAACCTATGCAGCCTTTGAAACCATCAAGCAATTTGACGATTTAGCTGGCAAATGGGGTCAGGAAATGGTGGAGATCCTTGCATCCAGGGGCTTATTCAATGGGAAGGGCAAAAACCTGTTTGCACCCGACCATAGTATTACCCGGGCTGAAGTGGCAGCCTCGCTGGTTCGTTCCTTGTATACCGACTATTCCGCGAAGAACAATGCCGGCTTTGTCGATATACCGGAAGATGCATGGTATCAGGAAGTCATTCAGACAGCGTATGAATTGGGGTTGGTCAAAGGAATTGGGAATAACAGGTTTGCTCCGGATGATCTTATTACCCGTGAGCAGCTGGCAACTCTGGTTTACAGGCTGTACCGGTACAAAACAGGAGAAGACCCGGTGAATGAAAAAATGGTTGCCTGGTTGGATCAACAGGAAATTTCAGCTTTTGCGTTGGAGGCTGTTCAATTTGTTACAGAAACCGAAATTATGATCGGAAATGGCGGCAAATTTGAACCCAAACGGACCGCCACCCGACAGGAAGCTGCCGCAGTACTTTTCAGGTTTTTGGAATACATCGGGGAGCTGTAACGAGGCATTGTTATAACGATTATAACGGGGCTAAGACTGGCACCACTCCATTTACAAGACGAGAAACAGAAGAAGAACCGTCCCATCGTGATTAGAAAAGCAGGTCGCTGCCGGATTTATATGAAAGCCTTATGGTTTATGCCGTAAGGCTTTCATTCTTTTTCGCGGGTCGAGGCTTGTGGCGCGTTCAAGTTTAGGACACAAATTAATGTGTATAAACTAAAACTTAATGTATAACATTAAATATTAGTTGACAAACCATAAATATGATGTATAATTATGAGTGAAAACCAAACTAATATTTTTAATCATGGAGGAATTACTATGAACCAAAGGAAATTAGCAAATGCACTCAAAGGTATTCTTATAACAGTTGGTCTTTGTGGATTGGTTGTTTATTCATATCTTGTTCCATTTTGGGGTAAAGATATTGTAAACAATATGCCGGAGTTTTCGTATTGCTTCTGGCCCTGGCTTATTCTCATTTGGATTACTGCAGTCCCATTTTATCTTGTTTTATTTTGGGGATGGAGGATTGCCACTGAAATCGGCAAAGACAATTACTTTTCTGAAATCAATGCAACCTACTTGAAGAAAATTATGATAGCGGCAATAACTGGTTCCATATTTTTCTTTGCTGGTAATATCATATTTTTGTTTCTGAATATGAATCACCCAGGAATTATTTTTCTTTCATTGCTTGTCTTCTTTGCAGGTGTCGCAGTTGCAGTTGCTTCTGCAGTATTATCACATCTGGTTTTGAAAGCTGCCAATATGAAATGTGAAAACGAGTCTTATATTTGAGGTAGAATGATGATTATAATCAATATTGATGTCATGTTAGCAAAAAGAAAAATGAAGTTAACAGAATTATCAGAGAAGGTTGGCATAAACATCGTTAATATGTCAGTTCTTAAGACCGGAAAGGCGAAAGGCATAAAATTTGCTACACTCAATGAAATATGCAAGGCGCTGGACTGTCAACCCGGAGATATACTTGAGTACAGAGAAGACTCATAATGTGAAAATTAGATGAAGCAATGATAGCTATAAGAATTGGTTATAGCTATCGGGTTATCACCAATGGAACACTAAGGATGCAAGACACCATCGTGAAGCTGCATAACCCGATCGGCTTTTTCAAGGATAGAGTTGTCATGGGTCACAACAAGAATAGAAGCATGTACCTTGCAGTCGTTCAAAATATTCATCACATCAATTGCGTTGTCATGATCCAACGATGCTGTTGGCTCATCAGCAAAGACCACTTCAGGCGTATTCGCCAGGGCTCTGGCGATAGCGATTCGCTGACGCTGGCCCTGAGAAAGGGTAGAGGGTTTTCGGTTGGCCACATGATCAATACCTAGTTTAGTCAGCAAGGACATGGCATATTGTGCAGAAGAAGGACGAACATCATGCATTCCAACCATCACATTTTCCAATGCCGTTAAGTAATGCAGCAAAAAAAGTCTCTGGAAAACAAAACCGAATTTCTGCTTCCTTAAAAGGTCTTTCTCGTTCACCGTATAGGATTCAAGATCCACATCGTTAATATATACCGTTCCGGAGGTGGGCTTTCTTAAACCCGAAAGCAGGTAAAGCAACGAACTCTTGCCGCTGCCGGAAGGCCCCTGAATAACAGTCATTTCTCCAGGCTTCAGGGAGATACTGGCATCCTTCAGACACACTGTTTTTTCTTCCGATCCATACATGAGACCTAAGCCCTGTCCGTCAATCCGCATCGGTCATTCCCCCTTCCAGGATGGTTACAGGATCAAGACCGGTAAGCATATTCCAAACCGGTATAATACTGAAAAGTGTTGCAAACAGCGGAATACAGGCAGTATTCAGAAAATAGTCAAAATTCCACAGGCGAATGCCCTGCCCTTTGGGATAAAACAGGGTCCAATACAGTATGATGCCGGATATCATAGACAGCAGTACACCAAAAGCATAGCCTGAAAAACATAACGTGATAATCTCCTTAAATGATCGGGACAATACCTCCTTCCGGGTATATCCAATTGCGTTCAAAAGGCCGAATTCAACCCTTCGCTGAAACATATAGATGTATGTGAGGAAGCCAACACAGATTGAAACGATGAGGATCACCATCAGGTTGATCAGGTTCAGCACGACAAACAGGCCCTTGGCTCCTTCTTGATTTCTAAGGTTGACCACGCTGAGTGTGCGTAAATCCAGGTCTGTTGTAGGCAGGTATTCCAGCCGCAGGTTCATTTCTTCAAACCGTTCCGGCTTTGGCAGGACAATAATACCAAAACGAAATGGATCATAAACCTCGTTATCCTTCATCCATTTCTCCAGACTTGCAAAAGAAACGATTGATTTCCCGTCAAGAATACCAACGATTTTATACTCTCCCTTTAATGCTTCATCTCTCTCAACATGGCTGCCGATACTGTCTCCAATTTTTAGCCCCTTATTTCTGGCGAGCTGCTCGTGAACAGCGATCTCATTTTTGTCAGGGCTGGGAAGGCAGCCGTCAATCAGCTTTAAATCGAGGATGGTCATCATTTCCGCTATATCATCCGGATAAAGGGTGAAAACCTTCGTGCCGGTATCTCCACCCACCATGCACGTAAAATTAATATATTGAAAAACCCAGGGGATCACCTTTTCAACACAATCCCATTGCCGGATACTTTCGACCATCTCCGGATCGAGCAGTGTTCCTTTGGGAGTTATGCTGGAGTAGTGCTTCTGCGGTTCAACAAAAGCCAATTCGCTAACCATCCATGTAGAGTTGATAAGGATTTGCAGGCTGTATAACAAAAAAACGCTTAGTGAAATAGCGATGAAAACCGCGTAAACACTTTTCTTATTATTCAAAAAGTATGTAAATGCGGACAAGGGTTTCATGCTTGAGCCTCCTGCATGTTAGTTTGGCATATTGCCGCGCTGAAGGGCGGGGAAGACCAGTTTTTTAGTCTTTTCGTTCCCCGGTTCCAGACCTCTGTTTGCATAAATAAAAACACAGAAGGGGTGACTTCTTCCATTATAACAATGATAGTGGTCGCCTGCAATCGCACACTGCCAGGATGCATGGGCGAGCAGTGTAGCGAAGCGTAACGACCAGCCCAGGGAGACCGTTCGGCAAAGCCGAGCCGGCTCCGATTGCAAGGATGACCAGCCGATATTGGTGTAATTCGATGCTAGAACAATACATACATGCTGAAGCCGTGTTTATAAAGGAAATTTTAGGTCAATACATATGAAACCGAGACCGAACCTTTTGTTTACGGAATGTCATCTGCCGGTTGAATCAATACCTGTACATTATAACCGGGTTTTAAAAAGGAGTTCTCCTGGGCTAACGTAATATGAACCGGAATAACTGTCTCTCCGCTCAAACGGACTGCTTTCGCAGAAATGAATGTCACCTGACCGCGAAAAGAATAATCTCTGTTCGCATCAGGGATAACAATTGCGGTAGTTCCTTCCTGAACGCTGTTAATAAATTGCTCATTCACATCTGCGATGACAGTCATTGTATCCAGATCCTCAATCACAAAGAGAACTTCTGAAGAATTCAGCGTATCCCCCTCAATATGCCGGATTTCGCTGATGATGCCGTCCTCTATGGGGCAAGTAATTTGATCTTCCTTTAGCCAGGATTGTTTTTTGAGTTTACTGATTTTTGCCCTTTTGTTTTTCAGGGCCTCGACCTGTGCTTGTTTTTGAAGAATTTCCTCTTTTAATCGCCTGATTTCCTCCTGAAACTGATATTTTAACATATCTATCGAATAAAGCAGGCTTTGAGTTTCAATATTAGTATCATTAATCTGCTGTTTCGGCTGAGATAGGGTTTCTGAAGGAAGACTACCGGCTGCAACCAGTTTACTTTTCCGATCGTATTCCGCCAATAGGTCTTCCTTTTTCTTATGCTGCACCTCGATCATAAAAAGCAGCTTCTGTAGTTCAGGGTATACCTGCTGTTCGAGATTTGCTTCCTTTTCTGCCGTTTTTTGCTGCAAACGATTCGTTTCTTCAGTTAAAAGGTTGATCTCTTCCTGAACATTTTCCTGTTCTTCATCAACTTCATGAAGATCAAGGGTCCCCAGGATTTGCCCGTATTCCACACGCTGCCCTTCCCATACAGCGATGGACATCAGTTTTATCGGAAAATCAAAGGAAATGGCTACAGAGCGCTGAATACCAACCGTACCGAATGCTTCGATGTCCTTTGTACCGGTATTTTGCTCCAGAACAGGTATGGAGACCTTTTCTTCCTGGCAGGCGCTGAATGATATCATTATAAAGACAAAGGCTAAAATGAGGCCAAACTTTCTCACAATTGATTTATTTATTGATTTGATCCCTTTGATTCGTTTCATGAAACCGATCAGCATTTGAAAACCTCCTCTCCGGCCAATTGCCCGTCCTTAATCCGGATGAGCCTTTGGGTATAACGTGCAGAATCCTCCGAGTGCGTGACCATGACAATGGTTTTTCGGTGTTCACGATTGATTTCAGATAACAGTTTTAATATATCCGTACCGGTTTTGGAATCCAAATTCCCTACCGGTTCATCCGCAAGAATAATATCCGGTTCATTTATCAGCGCCCGGGCAATGGCAACCCTTTGCTGTTCGCCCCCGGATAATTCCCTGGGGGTATGCTTTCGCCTTTTTTCAAGTCCGGTGCTTTCCAGCAAAAAAGATACCCTGTCTTTCAATTTCCTGCGCTTGCGCCCATCCAGCAAGGCAGGCAGCAGAATATTCTCTTCAACGCTGAGATCGGGGACAAGATTATAGAATTGAAACACAAAACCGATTTTTCTGCGCCGCAAGAGGCTTACTCTGCGATCTCTGAGCCGTGTGATATCCTGATCCTGAATGAGAATTTGTCCGGATGTCGGCCTGTCTAATGCACCCATCAGATACAATAGCGTGCTTTTCCCGGAGCCGGATGGTCCCATTACCGCAACAAACTCTCCCCGTCCTATGGACAGCGAAATATTCTTGAGAACTTCCACTCGGTTTGTACCGGATTGATAGGTTTTATACAGATCAATCACATGGATGGTGTCTTCCATGAAAATCATCCTTTCCGGACATTGATCAGTCCAGGTTTATTCGCATTATTCATACTGTACTTCCGCGATCAGGTTCATACTACCAGTGCGTGTCACAGGGCCAACAGATGCCAAAACCGATATGATGACCGCCGCACAAAAGCAATAAAGCATGATCGAGATATCAAGCATAATCCTCATCTCAGATCCGGTTGCCCGAATGACATAGGGAATGATACGGGTGAGAATCAAGACCCCCGCACCCGTGCCGGCGGCACCGCCGAGAAGGCCTGTGGCAAAGCCCTCCACCACTAGCATTTTCATCACCTTCCACCGGGTCATTCCCAGCGATCGCAGAATTGCAAGCGTTCTTTTTCGTTCCAGGTAGCTGATGATCATATTGTTTAATACCCCAAAAGTACCTGCCACAGCGGTAATCACGGAAAAGAACCGCAGGATTGAAAAAACCCTATTGTTTTCAGACAGGATTTCACGCTGAAGCTCTTCAACAGTCTGAACAGCGGGCTTTTGGCGGGCAAGTTCCGCTTCGATGGCAGCGACTGCTTTCTCCGTATTTCCAGAACTTTTGACGTAATACGCCCCAGCACTGTCAATTCCGATATCTCGCTTGAAGTTATGTTCCGATATCAGTCCATAGCTCCACAGACCAGGGAAAAAATTATCAAAGAAACCGATGATGGTGTAGGTTCTTCGGAATTTTTCGCCATTTTTGCCGCGTAAAATCAGGGTGATTGGGTCTCCAGCCTTTAAATTCCACTTGTCCCGTAAAATTGTTGTCAGAAGAATATTTCTACCTTCATCAAGATGCCGCAGTTGATTCATCTGTCCTTCCGGTTCCAGCAGGGTATGAAACTGCTCAAATTCTTCGATATTGATGCCTTGAAGATGGTACAGCGGCTCATCAAAGCCTTCCAGAAAGGTAACGGGACCCTCCTGGTTTTCCATTACCGCCTGGATACCATCAAGTTCACCGAGCAGTTTTTTATTGTTCCTGCCAGAATGGGGAAACTGAACGATGATATCATAATAACATCGGTCGAAGGTATCCATGATCTGACGAATTTCTCCCTCGTTCAGCGTTGTGACCATGAAGAGCGCAGCCACACCGATAACCAACAGGGCAATATTATGATGGTTGTTCTTATTACTGCAGATTTGTCCCATCGCAAGATAACCCTCATTGCCGAAAAGAAACCGAAACAGCCAACCCAATGAAATTCTGAATATCCTTGTCATCAATGGAACCAGAAGAACTGCCGAGGTGAGAGCCAGGATGACACTCAGGATGCTTCCCCATCGATACACCTGTGCATCGATCACTGAAGGCGACACGATCGAGAGGGCAAACAGGAGGATTCCCAAAAGCGCAAAACCTTTCTTCCGTACGGCAGTCAGGCTTGTAAAGATCAAATCCTTTACCGGCAGTTTCGATACTTTTATTGTGGGGATGGCTGCACCTGCCAGTGACAGGATGATCGCAGATGAAAAGGACAGAGCAAGATAGAGCGGGTTAATGGTTGGTAAAGAGAAAGTATTTCCCTTCGCTGGCGAGAGGATGTCGGACATCAGTAAAAGCAGGGCAAAACCTGCGACGCAGCCTGTAAAGCCGCCAATAACACCATAAGTGACTGATTCAATCAGCAAAATGCTTCTTGCAGAACCAATGGTTGCTCCGATGCTCCTGAAGGTTCCGAGAATGGGGAGCCGTTCCAGCATGATGACCTTGAATGCGGAGTAAAGAATATAGATGGACATAAAGCTTAAAATGACGGCCACAATGATGATGGGCATGGCTGTCCGGTCGGTCTGCAGTTTGACCTCTGCAGCACTGAAGGCTTCCCTGACGGTATACCTGCTGTAGGGAACCGAAAGTTTTGTGATCAGCCTGTATTTCAACTCTGGATGTCTCAGTTTGATATAGATTCTGTCAACCCGGCCAGGGATATCGAGAAGAGATGCAAGCTGTTCCCTTGGGATAACAGCACTTAACGTTGGCCCGCTTCCTGAAAGGAATCCCTCATCAGAAGCAATACCGGAAAGCTTTAGCACCTGATGGGTTCCATTGATCGTCAGAACAACAGTATCACCGGGAGAAAGCTTTAGGGCTTCAGCAGTTTTTTCCCCAAGAATCAGCTTTCTGCCTGTAAAGGGCAGAATCCCAGCATCCGAGGAAAGAGGGATGGGCGTCAGCCTTTGAAGCTCATCCCAGACAATCCCATGCAGAGCTGTCTGGAACTGTTCACCTGACGATGTTTCCAGTATTCCGAAGCCTGTTACCTCTCCGATGATGTAGTCGCATGAAGGTTCCCAACGTAGTACCTCGTTCATATAAAACCACGAAGAGGGAGATGAATCGTTTGCCTGAATAATGATGTCCGAATATCCGTAATTGCAGCGCCAGGCATCCAACTGAAGCTGAACCAGAGTGGACGATATGGATACGGAGGAAAACAGCATACCGGATGAAATTGTAATGGCACACAGAATTAAACCCGTTCGGGCCTTATTCTTCCAGATGCAGCGCAGGATGTACTTCAACAGGATCATCATTGTACCGCAGCCTTTGCATCATCAAGCTTCCGCTGGTACTGAGCCGTCACTGAAGGCAGATCGATCACAAGCAGCGCGATTTTGCATTCATCCCCGTCAAGCCCGACCATGATATGATATTCTTCGGCATCATAGCCCCCGATATCGATATCCCATGCTTTCTCTATCTGTTGGGTCACCAGGTAACCATAAGCCTTTTTGTATTGAGCGCCTTTGTATTCGTAATTCTTGAAGGAATCGACTTTTGTACCGATGCTGCTCGAGTTCACTTTCTGAATCTCTGCGATGACCTTCCGCCAGGCAGTAAATTCATCCAATGTGATATTGGTTTTATCAAAATCAGACAACAGATCATAAGCAGCTTCACAAGAGCCCTCATTCAGTGCAGCAAGGTATGTACTAAGTACTTCGCGGGCATCGGTTTCACTAGGTTTACAACTGGTAAGAGAAAAGCAGAACAGTACGGCAAGGGAGATGATAATAATTTTTTTCATCATATACTCCTTTCACATTGACCCACGCTGCCACAGAATGTCCAGGATGGACAATGCATAATTCGACAGTACGACTTATTCTTTATGACAGCCGGAATAATTTGAATCTATCCATTTATAGCGTACTGAAATTCTCCCAAGGCGGATAGTGAATACTGTCATGGCCAATGTCATTATAAATATGACACCTGTCATATGACATAAACCAAAAGGGTTTTATGGTTCGGTTCATACCCAATAGAACAAAGAGAGATATGACACAACTTGGGAACTCAGTGATCAATGAAAAAGAGTTGGATGCGTTCATTTGAAACATCAAACATGAAAACCAAAATATTATTGATCTCAGAATGATTTTACACAGATAAGGCGAAGATGGCTCACACATGAAACACCTGGAGCATATAAATTAGAACATACATTGATCCAGTGGGGGCTGTCTGGCTTTTCGGGTTCAATCTGACCCGTTCAGTTTATTCCGTTTTCCTTCAGATACAGCACAGCTTGGGTGCGATCATGCCGATCCAGTTTGTCATAAATGACACTAATATAGTTGCGGACAGTTCCTTCAGAGATATACAGGGCAGAGGAGATTTGCCTGTTTGTAAAGCCCTGTACCATCATTCGTGCAACCTCAAGTTCACGGTCTGAAAACAATTCCAATAGCCTGGCGGCAGGTTTCGCCTGCTTGATTTTATTGATACCGGCAGCAAGTTTCCCGGCAACGTCGGACGGAAGAATCATTTTCCCTGCCATGGCATCATGGATGGCTTCTACCAGCTTACCCACTTCAATGTCTTTTAAAAGGTAGCCATTTGCGCCATTGGCAAGGGCATCCAGAATATATTCATCATCATTAAAGGTGGTCAGCATCAGGATTCTGATATCAGGGTGGTTTTCCCGGATAGCTTTAACACACATGACACCATCCATACCGGGCATGCGGATATCTAAAAGGATAATATCGGGTTTGAGCCTGTCGGCCAGGTGAACAGCCTCCCTGCCGTCAGCGGCTGTCCCAATCACCTGCAGATCTGACTCCAAATCCAAAATAGTTTTCAGACCGCTGTAAAATAACACCTGATCATCCACGAGCAGTATTTTGACTTTACTCATCGGTTTCTCCTTTATTCTGGGGAATTTCAATTCGGGTTTTAAAACTCTCACCGCAGGCCGAGCTGACATGAAAAACTCCGCCTGCTTCCTCAACCCCGTCTTTCATTGCAGTCAGACCGTATCCAAAGAGAATTTCATCGGTTCCCTTCCCGTTGTCCTCCAGAAAGAAACAGACATTGCCGGATTGGTTTTTGAGCTGGAATACAAAAGCAGTGCTTTCCCCATGCTTCATCCCATTTGTCAGTCCTTCAGCCAAAGCACGGTACAGGATATTTTCAACCTCCGCTGATAATGGCGGCAAAGGGTCGATATCGTAATTAATAAAAACATTTCCATGTTTCATGGTTTCCTCAATCAATAGCATCAGAGACTGAGTGAGATCCTTGATTTCCTGCCCTTTTCCAAGCATCCGAACCGACTGGCGAATGCTGTCCAGACCTTGGCGTACCTGGCTTTTGGCCGACTCCAGCCTTTCGGTTGCTTCTTCCGGATTTACAGGGATTAACCGCTGACCTGCCTCCAACTCGATCAGGACGGTTGTAAGGGTGTGCCCGACGGTGTCGTGGATTTCACGGGCGATACGGTTCCTTTCTTTTAGTGCGGTCATCTCTTCCAGCTGCATTGTGGTTTTCTTTAGCTTCCTGTACATATCACCAGACTGTTTTGTTTTCGTTTTCAATTGGAACAGGGTTTCCCGAAGCTGCTTACCCTGGAGCATTTCCAGCTTGATAAGGCGAATCATCATATACACCGTGATGAAAATGAGAAGCCTGTTAAAAAGTACCGGAAGGTTTTCAGCCAGCGGAGGGAAGTCATCCTTGTAAAAATCCAATCCATTTTGGAATATAAAACAAAGGCCAATACATACCCCACTAAAAACAGAATCATAAAGAAGACTGATGTTGGCTGCAAATATGTAAAAAAAAACGATGTTACTATCTCCGGTATCGTATAACGCTGTAACTAGAAGCAGCAGCAGCTCAAGCCAGACAAGGTATTTTATCCACTTGGCGGTAAAAAACTGGGAGGTGTTCCGAAAGGTGAAAGACAAAAGGAAAAGGCCGATGCATGCCAGAATGACCCAGGGGCTTTGTATGTTCTGAAAAATGAGCGTGATAAGAGCAACAATTACAGCGGTATAGAAAAACGCAAGAAAACGCTTTTCAGTTTGGGCCTCTATCATATTAAACCTCCCTCCGCGAACACACAGAAAAAGTGGGCAGGCATTACCGAATTACTTCAAACACCAGGATTTCCATATCGCTGGACGAGGTATTCGTTAATCCATGGGTGTCAAAGGGCTGGTTTACGATCACATCTCCGCTCTTTACCACTTTATGCGCCTCATTGATTTGCATTACACCGTCTCCTTTCAGGATGACATATAGCTCTTCGTTATCACCGTGCTGATGATAGCCTATAGAAGTTCCTGCGGGTAGAACCATATATCTGAAAAAGCGAAGATTGGTATAAAAATCACCGTCGTTAAACAACAGAACGTCTTTGACCTGGCCTGTTCCCTTATGGCTGCTCGCCCATCGGGGTTCTTTTTCATAATAATTTTCAATTCTCATACTTTTTTCACACTCACTATTATAGCATAGAAAACTACTATATTTATCACTTGCCTTATTTTATCATATCCAGGTTTATCACACCATCAAACCCGGGAGGTATTGTTTTTTAAGTAAAAGGAGAGTTTCTGTCCAGACAGCAAATGTGCAGATATTGTAAAGCGATATATCAAAGTATATCGGGTGTAAACAGGAACAAAGGGGACGGTGGAGAAAACCGTCCCCTGATATTTGAAATTACTCATCATCGTATTCAGCGAATTCTTCCGAAAGAACAATTTTTTCAACTTCTTTACCATCCACAATGTTCAAATCTCACCATTATCAAGCCAGCGAATTACCTGTGCTACGGCGCTGGAATCATGATGTCCGCAGCGCCATTTGACTGCAGCTAACAGTTCAGGATGCGCGTTAGCGACTGCTATACCGGTTCCCGCATATTGAAGCATTTCCAGATCATTCATGTTGTCACCCACGGCGATGATGGATTCTTGTGAAACCCCGTTTTTTTCAGCTAATTCCTTTAGGGCGGCTCCTTTTGAAGCTTCAGGATTTAAAATCTCAATAAAATCCGGCTGGGAGTAAAAAAACCGGTAGGGGGGATGCCTGTCACACAAGAAGGCTTCCACAGAGGATAGCCTTTCCGGTTCCCAGGCAAGGATAATCTTTTTCCAGGGGAACTGGATCTTCTCGATCGGTGCATAACGGGGAATAAAAAAATCACGTTCAATTTGTGCCTTTGTCGCTTCGTTTTCCTGTAAAACAAATATATTGTTCTCCTGATAAATCTCCACACCCAGGTCCGGGAAGGTCATCATCAAATCACTCAAAATGGGATAAACGCCACGGTCAAGATATTTATGCCACACAGTTCTGTTTATTGAATAATCAAAGATTGCCGCTCCATTGTAAACAATAACAGGCAGGTTAACGGGCAGTTCTTTAAGAAACCTTCCTACGGAAACCTCATCACGGCCTGTGGCAACAGAAAAGCGGCCGCCACGCTCAACAAAATCGAACAGGGCAGTTTTGTTCTCATCGCTGATTTCTCTTTTACTGTTCAATAACGTACCATCCATATCGCATACAAGAAGTTTTCCCGTGAAGCTGATCATTGTTCCTCCAGTAATGGCTTGATTTACTTCATCAGGATAACAGAACTGAAAACATCAGTCAAATAAGATGATAGGAGTGAACACGGGGACATTTATGACAGGGGAATTATACTACACAAACATTTTTCCAGGAGAAGAAAAACACGCAAGGGGGAAGGTCTTTAAGAAATTCTTTTCAAAAAAAACAGGCCTCAACCTGAAGAGGATGAAGCCCTAAAAAACATGAAACGAATAAACTATTCACTCATTATTATTGTTGCATTAGTTTGTCAATTTCATTCATCTGCTCATTCGATAAGGGGCCAAATTCCATTGCCTTAGCGTTCTCTTCCACCTGCTGAACTGTTTTAAAGCCTGGTATTGGAACTGTTTTGCTGCTCTGTGCCCATATCCAGGCAAGAGCACCCTGAACCAGTGTCCGTCCATCGCTTTTCAGGATCTCTTTGACGGCATCGAGTTTTCGTAGGAACTCCGGGTTTGGCTTTCCATCCCTAAAAAAACTATTCCAGGAGTGGGCGTTCCCCCTTACGTCATCCAGAGGAAGCTTTGAGGAGGAGTTGAACTTTCCGCTTAGTAAACCCATCGCAAGAGGGCTTCGGTTGATACTGGCCAAATCATGCTTTTCACATAAATCAAGAATTCCTTTTTCATATCCAAATAAATTTAAACCCTGTTGTATGGCAGCACAGTTTGATCTTTCTATGAATTCCGAAGCGCCTTCAACCCAATCAGTGCTCCACCCATAGGAGCGGATCAGTCCCTTATCAACCAGCTTATCCAAGGATTCTATCACCTGGTCAATTTCTTCAAGTGGAATAGACCAGCGATGCAGCTGATACAGATCAATATAATCAGTTTTCAGGCGTTTTAAGGACGCCTCGCAGGCTTTTATGATGTATTCAGCGGAACTGTTTTCTCCTGTCAATTCTCGTGTGTTTTCATTGTATATATGTCCAAACTTTGTTGCGATAACAACTTTGTTTCTAAGGCCTTCCAGGGCTTTTCCAAGCACTCTTTCGCTATGTCCCGTTCCATAAGCGTCTGCGGTATCAAAAAACGTGATACCCAGCTCCACAGCCCGATGGATAGCCTTCATGGAAACCTCGTCATCAACCTGCCCATAACCATCCCCCATACCATTAAAGGTAAAGACACCACCAATTGCCCAACATCCAAGGCCCATAGGACTAACCTTTATTCCGGATCTGCCCAGAGTTCTGTTCATCGAAATACTCATGTTTTTTTCCTCCATTTCGTTTATTTCTATTGCAAAACCTTACTGTTAAGCTTGTATGCCTGAAATAAACACATCAAGGCAACGTGTTATTTCCTCGTTGATTTTCTCCTCGTCGTAGAATTTGACACCCATTGAAAGGCCTATCATCATATTATAGAAACAAGCCGCTATGCTTTGGGCATCCAAGGGTTTGAGCTCGTTTCTCTGAATACCCTTTTGAACAATTTGAATCAATTTGTTCATTAACTCCATTTCAACCTGATATGTCCTGCTTTGAAATTCATCTTTAAAAAAGTCTGGCGGATAGTAGTAATATCTGTCCCAAAACTGCATTTCTAAATTGTTAACACAGTTTTTAACATACTTTGTGAAGATTTCTGAAAGCTTCACCAGAGAGTTTTTTTCGTCTTCCATATCAGTGATTCTGTCAATGAAGACCGTATAATTGTCCAGTATCCTTTGGAAAACAGCCTGAAATATACTTTCTTTACTGGGGTAATGGAAGTACAAAGAGGGTTTTTTGATATCCACAGCCTTAGCAATATCCTCCATGCTGCAACTGAAATAACCCTTTGTTGCAAACAGCTCCAACGACATATCCAGAATTTTTTCTTTCGTCATTAAGAACACCTCCTGTAAACAAACCTACCGTTAGGTAGATTATAACAAAAAGTGTTCAATAATGCAATAGGTTTAATCAATTTAAAGAAAAACTTACTTCTATAACAGTTACTGTTCACAGGTAAACAGGCGCAGCCTGCTGAACGAAGTGTAGGATCTCGCATTACTCCTGACAAGATCCTTCGCTGCGCTCAGGATGACATCACTACGATCAGATAAAACACATACCTCTGAAGCTACTTCAAAACTTATTGGTGGGGGGTGTGAACAGTAACCTGTAACAAGGAAATGATGACCTCGCCTCAATAACGTAATTCGATCAGGGGATGAAAAGCCTGGGTCCCGACTAAAATAGCATGTGAAACAGAGCCTTCATCTGAAGCATATTGCAGTTATTATTTCGGGAAAAATTAAGCATTTTGCTTTACTGAACGAGATCACTTGTCGTTGGAATCCCGATAAAGACGCGATATGGAACGATCGTAGGTAGCCTCCGCAGCCTTTGAGAAGAAACACCCCGGTACTTCGCCGTTTCTTCTGTGATAAGCAACGCATTCACAGCATTTCCCATGCCTTGAGCATGGATATGTACAAGTACAATTGGTCTTTGAATCGCAAGCCATCATAATCCCTCCAGGAAGTAAATGATAATTCTATTTTACTATAAGGATATAAAATCGAAAAGAGTGAATGGTCTTTTTCAAGGAAAGAATGTTCTTGAAACGAAACCATGCTACTCATGCAATTAAAAAAAGGAACCTGCGTTAACGCAGGTTCCTTTGGTTCTGATAAATCAGAAGCTTAGGCTTACTTATAGAACTTACCAAGAAGTGCTGCACGCTCTTCCTGAATTGCTTTTGCACCAGAATCCAGATAATCCTGGTAGCCAGAATTCCAAACGGATTCAAAATCAGCGGGCTTGGCAACAATAGCTTGTGCAAAGAGAGCGTCGCGTTTTGCATCAAGCGCTTGGCCCATGCCTGATTCAGAGGTGATCGTTCCAACATTGAAATTTTGGAAAATCATACCGTCGTTCAGTCCGTCTAAAAAGGCTTTTTCAATGAATCTCTTGTCCACACCGGTATAACCCAGAGCAATGGATTTAGAACTATTGGAGGGACTGCCCATATCCAAGCCGTTTATAGTAATCGTATAGTCAATGTTGTTTCCAGAGTTCATGATCTTATCATCTCTGCCGGCGATAGTTTTAACTGCACCACCTTCGAGTACTTGGTGTGTAACGCCTTCTTCACCGATCTGGAGGAAGTTGCGGTGTTCAAAATCAGAAATCCAGTCGATATACAACATGGAGGCTTCAGGCTCTTTGTTGGTTGAAGGGAAGAATACTTTACGATCGATGGTCGAGTAAAGCAGCTTTGTGTATTTACCGGCATCATTTTTAAACGGGTCAACTGAAATGTAAGCAGCGTCTGGACTTACCAGAGTTTGCAGATTATAATGGATACCCTGCTCTGCATCGCGGTACGGGTAATCCCAGTTGTGCATGAAGGCACCGACATAACCAGCTTTCATCATGTTATCCTCGGTGGTGTCACCAGAAGCAGACAAAGCAAAATCCTTCCACATCAGGTCTGAATTATACCATTCATTCAGCTTTTGGATGGCTTCCTTACAGCCAGGATACTGGATCAGTCTGGCACTGTCAAAACCATAAATGAAAGCTTCCTTGTCGGTCATACTGGAAGGAACAAAAGACATGATCAGATTGTTAGCTCTCCAACCCACATCACTGCCGATGGAGAAGGGGACCAGCTTACTTGCATCCTTGCCGAGTAAGGTGGAAGCATTGTCTTTAAAGGCTTTCAGCATGGTTTCGAATTCTTCAAGGCTGGTAGGCTCTTTGATGTTTAATGTCTTCAGCCAATCTTCACGAACAAAGGTATCAATCCTTACGTTGACATATCGAATCCCTTCAATAGCCCAAATGGTATTGGTAACAGGATCCAGGTTATAATAGATGTTGGTGTCGCCAAGGAGATCAAACATGTTGGATAGTTTGGGTTTCATTCCCTCAATATAGGGAGCCATGTCTATGACACCGCCCATTTCGGCGTATGTTTGAATGGTCGGCCAGCTGTATGTAACACACACGTCCGGGGCATCGCTGGCTGCAAGAAGATTGTTCAGTACGTCGGTTTCTGTCCAACGCGGTACGGGTACAAAGGTAACCTCCACATTATGATCGCGGAGCATACCTCTTTTGATGTAGTCGGTGTAGTAGTTGTCTTCTGGAGCAGAACCGCCGGCATTGCCGCGATCAAAGATTTCTACTGTGATTTTCTTGGGCTTTTCAGCCTTCGGAGCAGCAGTCGGATCTGCGGTTTTTGAGGGTTCATCCTTCGGTGTAGAAGGAGCCTTGGTCGGATCGGCTTTTGATGAGGGTGTCGACGGTGTTGATGGTGTTGATGGTGTTGTGTTGATAGGAGCACAAGCTGCAAGCAGCATTACCAACATAACACATGCCAGTAGTAAAGAAATCGTTTTCTTCATGGTAATCCTCCTCATTTATTAATTAGACACATTGTGCCTGGGATACAATTTAACCTTTAACTGCACCGATGGTGACACCGGTGATAAAGTATTTTTGAAGCCAGGGATAAACACATAGGATGGGCACGGTGGCAAACATGACGGTTGCCGATTTGACCGTGTCAGAAAGACCTGGCATTGAAAAGCCCTCCTGAGTTGCAATCTCGACGCTGTTAATATTGTTCAGGATGTTATAAAGCAGAAGCTGGATCGGATAGTATTCTCGTTTATTTGTTATAAACATCAGAGCATCGGAATAACCATTCCATCGTCCGACAGCATAAAAAAGCGAAAGCGTCGCAATAACCGAAGTGGACAAAGGCAGGTAAATGCTGATTAATATGCGGATGGGACCCGCACCATCAATTTCAGCCGATTCTCTTAGACTCTCAGGAATGCCAAAAAGAAAACTGCGCATAATGATCATGTTGAAAACGCTCAGGCAGTAGGGGATGACCAGAACTGCCGGTTTGTTGAGAAGGGTTAAATCCTTCAGAAGCAGATACATCGGAATGGTACCCGCACTGAAATACATGGTGAAAATAATCAGCGCATTGAAGAATTTTCTACCCTTTAAGTGATCATATGTCAGCGGATATGCACAAATGAGTGTCATAATCATCGACAAAACTGTGCCAACAACTGTGATAAATGCTGTCCAAACAAGGGAACGGGTTATCTTGGGGTCATTCAGAACATTCGAATAGGCATCGAAGTTCAAGCCTTTGGGAACCAGCATGACTTCATTTCGAATGATATACTCTGGAGCGCTAAGAGAACGTGCCAGAATATTCATCATGGGCAACAGGCAAATCAGAATAAGCAGAATACAGATGAAAACAATAATCATATCTCCGATTTTATTGCTTTTTGAACTAATCATGTTGCAAGCCCTCCACATGGATTACAGGGTAAAAATAGTACAAATGCAAACCATGGCTTATATCCTCTTTAGAATAAACCACGCTCACCAAGCTTTTTAGCAAGCTTGTTTGCCGTAAAGAGGAAAATGACATTGATAACAGATTGAAACAAGCCAACAGCAGTTGTCAGCGAAAATTGCAGCCCCTTGATACCACTATTGTATACAAAAATGGAGATAACGTTTGATACACTCGTGACCAATTTGTTTTGAAGGGCAAAGGGTCTGTCAAAATTACTGCCGATAATATTACCAAGGCTGAGAATCAACAGGGTGACAATGGTTGGACGCAAACCCGGCAGGGTTACATGCCATATCTTTCTCAAACGTCCCGCTCCATCGATGGAAGCAGCCTCGTATAATTCAGGATTGATTGCCGTTAATGCGGCCAGGTAGATAATTGTATTCCAGCCAACGCTTTGCCAAATACCAAGGAATACGTATGTCCAAACCCAATGGGTGGGATCGTTCAGGAAAGGAATGGTTTCAAGGCCCATACGATTGAGGATGATGTTTACAAGACCATCCGTAGGAGCTAGAAGCTGTAAAGCCATACCATAAATAATAACCCATGAAAGAAAATGGGGCATATAGGCAATCGTCTGAGTAATGCGCTTGAAGCGTTTGTACTTCAACTCATTCAACACCAGTGCCAAAAGAATTGGAGCGGGAAAACCAACGACCAGATCGAGCAGGTTCAATGTGATAGTGTTCCGTAAGGCATAGATAAAATCACGATTTGAAAAAGCTTTTATAAAGTACTCAAAGCCACCATTGCCAGCCAAGGGCATTTGCCATGGAGACTGAATGATGCTATATTTTTTAAATGCGATTTGTATGTACGTCATGGGTATGTATTTGAAAATAAGAAAGTAGGCAATGGGAAAAAGTAAAAGTAGGTAGAGCGTCCAATAACGCTTAAAATAATTCAGGGCTTTTTGTCTTTTATTGTGGAGAGATAATGCCCCCTGTGACGCATTTGACAATTTTCCTGTCGTATGCGAAGTCTTTGCTGTCGCAGTTTTCACTGCCGCACCCCCTTGCTCTTCTGTTATATCACATTAGCCGCAAAACGACACTTGTACTGCCTTGAACTGAACTTGTATTGGTTTATGAAGGTGGATTGTGCGTTTGCCTAAATAAAGATTATCACGAACAGGTAAGCATGTCAATATACATTCTCACATTATTGACAGATTGAAAATCATGACATGGCATAATCATACACATAATGCACAAAAGAACCTGTAAAACAAGTATGTTTAAGCAATAAAATTGTCATTACAAGAGAAATGGGACTTGTATTATATATAACGTACATATTATAATATTGATGATTATATTATATACGGTTTTATTGTAAGGTTGAAAGAGAGGAAGATTAGATGGCTTCCATACCCAAATATATGGATATCGTGGATTGGACGATTGACCAAATCATTTCAGGCGCTTTTAAGCCCAAGGAAAGGTTTCTCTCGGAGGCTGCATTGGGTGAGAAGTTTAGTTGTTCGCGTCAAACTGTTCGTCGCGCATTAGAACTGCTTGAGCAGCAGGGACATATCACCCGCATTCAAGGCAGTGGCAGCTACATAGCCCCCGGAATGCACGCGATTCGCTCCAGGACCACACAGACAGGGGGTATGTCTCGAACTGTAGGGCTTATTTCTACTTTTATGGATAATTACATATTCCCAAGCATAATCAGGGGGATTGAAGGCGTTTTTTCCTCCAATGGCATCGCATTACAGCTGGCATCCACAGGCAATTTGGTTTCCGGTGAGACAAGGGCGTTAAAGCTGATGCTTGATAGTCACCTGGACGGTCTTATAGTCGAACCCACCAGAAGCGCATTGCCCTGTGCCAATCTTGACTTGTATCATACAATTACACAAAGGGGAATTCCGCTTCTATTTATAGACTCGTTTTATCCAGAGCTTTCCATACCCTATGTTACGCTGGACGATGTGAAGGCAGGATATACAGCCACCAGGCACCTTATCAACAGGGGGCACCGGGATATAGCGGGAATATTTCCCCATAGCAACAGACAGGGGCACCTGCGTTATCTCGGCTATGTTAAGGCGCTAGCAGAGCAGGGGATAGCCATACAGGATCATTGTGTTTTCTGGCATTCAAAGGAGAATATGCAGCAGATTCTCCACAGCGAGCAATTGCTCGAATGCCTGTCAACCTGTACGGCAGTATTGTGTTATAATGATTTCACAGCCTTAACGTTGATTGATTTCCTCAGACAAAACGGCAGATATGTTCCCGACGATATATCTGTAGTAGGAATCGATAATTCAGAACTGGCGAAAATCAGTTCCCTAACCAGTGTTGTGCATCCTGCAGAGCAGCTTGGAGAAGCAGCTGCCAATCTGCTATTAGCCATGATTAACGGTTCGGAAGGGAAGAATATTCTGTTTCCGCCAGAGATGGTGATGCGCGCTTCGGTTAGAGACATATAATACCCGATACTATCGATATAAGGCTTAATGCTATCGTAGACTTTGCTTTCACAAAGACATCTTTATCCATCTCAAAACCTTGCCTGCAAAGAGTACATACAAGAGGAGGAAATGCTTTGAACAGGCTTTATATCGCGAACGGCGAAAACCCCATAAGAATGACGATTGATCTGCTTGATGCTCTGAGACCAATGGGTAACAGAAGTAAAGATATAACCATTGGCATAAAACCCAACCTGGTTTGTGCTTCACCGGCAGAAGAAGGTGCAACCACCCATCCGGAAATAGTTGAAGGGATTATTCTGTATCTTCGTCAACTGGGGTATTCAAAGCTGATCATCCTTGAGGGTTCCTGGGTAGGAGACTGTACAAAACGCGCTTTTAAAACCTGCGGATATGAAGCGCTCTCTGAAAAGTATGGCATCCCCCTGATTGATCTAAAAGAAGATACCTATATAACTCGCTCATATAAGGGTATAGACTTTAAGATATGCAGTACTGTCTTTCGGTTGGACTACCTCATTAATGTACCTTTAATAAAAGGTCATTGCCAGACCAATATCACCTGCGCGCTGAAAAATTTGAAGGGCCTTATTCCAGACTCTGAAAAAAGAAGGTTTCATACCCTTGGCCTTCATAAACCCATCGCTTATTTAAATGTACTCATTCATCAGGATCTGATCATTGCAGATGCAATATGCCCCGATCCCTATTTTGAAGAGGGAGGCCGGCCGAAGGAGTTCAAAAGGATTGTTGCCTGCTCCGACCCCGTTTTGATGGATTCGTATGCGGCACAGGTACTGGGTTACCAGATGAGCGATATAAAGTATATACAGATGGCACAGGATGAAGGTGTGGGTAAACCAATGGATCATGAAACTGAATATATATATATATATGCAGATGGATTGAAAGATGTCGATACCCTGAAAATACAACAAAAGAGCAAGAAATACCTTAAGGTTATTGATGAAGCGGATGCCTGTTCGGCGTGTTTCAGCAACCTGGCCAGCGCGCTGGATAAATTGTATGAAGAGGGTCTTACTGAAACATTTGCAGAACAGATCTGTATCGGCCAGGCTTATCGGGGATACGAAGGGATTCTTGGCGTGGGTGATTGCACGGATTGCTTTCGTAAGCATTTACCAGGTTGTCCGCCGGATATTGACAGTATGATAAAGTTTCTGAAAACTATCGGAGATGATGAATAGAATCCATCTTTATTGATAAAAAACGGTTCAATCACACATACTCAGTGTATCCAAGCTTATCGAATAAGTATACAGTTGCATATACAGAAATTGGAATACATAAAGTGTTGACAGGTACCAATGAACCTGTTACAATAAAATTCCGCCGCTAAAGACAGGAACACAGGAGATGCGGGCAGCATAAGATGTCAGGGCGACGGAGAAGAAAAGAATTGGGTCGCGAAACCCGATTGAAGCTACCATTCTGGAATGACAAAAATTGTTAACATAAAAAATGTTGACAAACACAAAATAACGTGGTAGACTGGATAAGCTGTCTCCGATTAAACCTTGAAAGGTGCAGTATCAGTGCAATTCAGGGAT
>CAYVFB010000031.1:0-32146 GCA_964450305.1 uncultured Ruminiclostridium sp. | reverse complement strand
AACCGAACTCAGTAATATCTGATAGTAGGCTTTACCGGATTCCTACCGTTACAGGGGAGTCGATATCGGCTGAAAAGCCCGTATTGAGCTGAGTGTGCGCATCAATGGCGCAAAATTAGGTGGTACCGCGAATAACCTTCGTCCTAAACAGGATGAAGGTTTTTTTGATCACTTGTAAAATGATTTAACGGGGTATGCTGAATGAAAGGTGGAGGGATGACCATGAAAATGACAGGTGCTGAAATTGTAATGAAACTGCTGGAAAGGCAGGGCATTAAAAGGGTTGCCGGAATTCCGGGAGGTGCCAACCTGCCGCTTTACAATGCCCTGAATAAAAGCAAAATCCGGCATATCCTGGTGCGCCACGAGCAGGCGGCGGGCTTTATAGCCCAGGGGGAAGCAAGGCGCACCGGCAGGGCGGCGGTCTGTTTTGCTACATCGGGCCCCGGAGCGATGAACCTGTTAACCGCCATTGCCGATGCAAAGCTGGATTCCATCCCGATTGTTGCAATAACAGGCCAGGTAGCCAGTAACCTTATCGGAACGGATGCATTTCAGGAAGTAGATACCTTTGGCCTTTCATTTCCGATCACAAAGCACAGTTATCTGGCAAAAAAACCGGAAGAACTGTTTGAAATCATCCCGGAAGCCTTTCGAATTGCGGAATCTGATCGTCCCGGGCCGGTTCTGATTGATATTCCGAAAGATGTGCAGATGGCGGTTTGCAGCTTTAAGTCATTTCCAAAGCCGGGTGAAAAAGAGGAACCGAAAGCATACCAGGATGAAGCCGCTCTCGAGGCTGCACGGGCATTAATCCAATCAGCCCGCTCTCCGGTTATCATTGCGGGCGGAGGAATAATCCATTCAGAAGCCTGCACGCAGCTGCGACAGCTAGCTGAAACAAACAATATTCCGGTAACCGTTACACTGATGGGGCTGGGGGCTTTTCCTGCCGACCACCCGCTATACATCGGCATGCTGGGAATGCATGCCGCACAATACACCAATCTGTTAATGAATGAGGCAGATTTGATCATTGCGGCGGGTATACGTTTCGATGACAGGGCTACAGGAAAGGTGGAACAATTCTGCCCAAACGCAAAGGTCATTCATATGGATGTGGATGCTGCTGAAATCCATAAGATCCGCACAGCGCATATTCCGATGACGGGTGACGCAAAGGAAATCCTGAAGGCACTGTTACTACGCGTTGAGAGCAACCAGCGGAAGGATTGGATAAGCAGGTTACAGGAATTAAAAGAAAGATATCCACTGCAAATCTGCAACGAAGATACCCTTCATCCCATCCGGTTCATCCAAAGGGTTCATTCTGCAGTACCTGAAAACACCGCTGTCGCAACAGATGTAGGGCAGCATCAGATGTGGGTAGCACAATCCTGGCCCTTTACACATCCGCGATCTTTCCTGACATCGGGTGGTGCCGGAACAATGGGGTTTGGCCTGCCCTCCGCCATGGGGGCTGCTTTGGCCGGGCCGGAAAAGAGAGTGATACTTTTTGCCGGCGATGGCTCCATTTTAATGAATATTCAGGAACTGGACACCCTGGCGCAGGAGAATTTGAAGGTCACCATCTTTGTCATGAACAACAATGCATTAGGCCTGGTCAGGCAGCAACAGGAATTGTTTTACGGCGGCAATTATATCGCCAGCAGGTTTGAAAGCAAACCGGACTATGTAAAAATCGCCGAGGGCTTTGGTATAAAGGCATTTCATCTGAAGGAGGCATCCGAGCTGGAGGAAATTCTTGAAAAGGCGCTGAATTGCGATGGGCCTTGCCTGGTGGATGTTAAGATTGATCCATCGCTGAATGTTCTTCCAATGGTTCCTCCGGGAGGATCCAACATCGAGATGATCTGCTAAGGTGAAGAACACATTAGCCTTAACGAACATAACCGCCCTGAGAAATGCGAAGGAACCTGTGCTATAACGTATTTACAGTCCGGAAAAACGCCAGAAAAAAGCGGCGGTTGTCTTCTAAGAGAGAGAGGAGACAAACCGCCGTTTATATAACCATGAAACGCTTTTGTTTAATTCTGGCGAGTGCTCGCCAGATAATTCACCACACATCAGATACCAGGATATATGATTACGAAGTTACCTTCTTCATCATTCCATCAGCTTCACGCCGTAAAGCCCATAATCACTTTGGAGTTCGCTCACTTCGCCGCTGGTTACCGAACGGATGAATTTACCGGTGACGATGGATTCATTTCCCGAACCGGCAACGCCTTCAAGGAAGAATGAGGCGAACCCTACGACGGTTACGTCGGCACGGCCGCTCACATCCAGCGAATCTATGATGACAACGGTGATCACCCGGGGGCAATTGGGTTCGAAATGATCAGCGGTGCAGGCAGGATAATGATCGCAATCCAATAGTAATGTATCAATGCCCTGTTCGGTTGGGCCGCTCATGTTGCCCGGTTCAGTCTGGATGATGTCTCCTACAAACAATCTGCCTGAATAGCCATTGACGATATTATTATAATAAACATGCGCTCCGTTGCCGCCCAGTTCAATCGGCCCAAAATTTCCTGCGTCTCCGCTGCCTGACTTTAGTATATAGGTTTCACCAAAAACAAGCTCCTGATCCTCAATGGCAAATGGCCTGGCACCGGATACACCAGATACAGGAAGCACCACAGCACTTGCGGTTGATGAAACATCTGCGTTGTGGAAACCGAGAATCGGCGCTAGAAAGAAATTGACCTGTTTTTCAGCGGTTACTCTTAAGCCGGTTTGCGAATCATTTACCACTATCTGAACTGCAGCAGGGTCGACTCCATTTTTTGCGATGAAATCCCGAACCTTTACTTCAACCTGCATTGGGTTATAGATCAATTCCTGAGCGCCGGCAAGCACAGATGCATCAACTGCATTGGCCAGCTTGTTTTTTTCTACGACCATCATGCCGATATCAGCCACCAGAGAGGTTACCGCCAACAGCACTGTCAGCGAAATGCAATAAACAACAATGGAAGAACCACGCCTGTTTTTAAAATTGAGCATAGAAAACCCCTCCTCTTGTTTTCAGTATAGCACCTGCTATGTTCATGAAGCCATATGCCAAAACGCTTAATCTCCTGGGACCCTGGACCTAAAAACTTGAGTTGGAAGGTAAAATACCCCTGTTACAATTCAATGTCATTGCGGGACCGTGGGAAGGAAGGACTATGGTTAAAGAAAAAGTTGGCCGATATAATGAGAGAAAGGGAGATTTATACCGATTCATTACCAAAGAAAAGTGAGGTTCCTATGAGACGAGAAATGAAGGTTTTCACTGCAGTTCTATGCGCTATGCTTCTGGCAATATCGGCAGTCACTGTTCATGGAGCGGAGGGTTCCAGAGATATCCGGATCGGTTTGAATTATGGGAATGATTCTGTAGCCAGTGTTTCAATCAGCGCTGCCAAGGGGATTGACATTGGATATGCTGAACCCGGCGGTTCCTTTAAGCTGCTGCTCGATCAACCGGACAACAAGGCACTGATCATCCGTAAGGACGGTAATTTTGTCAAGACCGAAAAGGGAGAGCTGCTCGAATACTCCCCGACAGAGGGTGTTCCTTACGCGGGAGAGGTTATTGGTCCATGGCACCTGAAAATAGGAGATAATACTGCCGATTTTAATACGGCTTACAGCATGGCCGCTGCTGCCGACAAATCCGGCGTGGATGCTTATGTTGTCTATGAGAAGGGCTGGCAGATCTGGACAGGTTTTTTTGTGGACAAAAGAACTGCCGAAGAGGCGGCTGGCAATGTAAAGACCGCGCTGGGAATAGACAACGTGACAGTAACACCGGAAAGCTATTCCAGATTAATCATTTATGACTCAAGCTTTAATGTTCGTATGGTCTATGGAGGAACCGAAGGCTATTTACAGGTATGGCCGAAACAACAGAACAATCCCTTCCTTTTTTCAGCAAACAGCAAACAGTACAGAGGTTATCTGGAAATTCGAAGATATTCAAACAGCGATCTGACGCTTATCAATATCCTGGATATAGAGCAATACCTTTATGGCGTTATCCCAGCTGAAATTGAAGCAGATGCTCCGCTTGAAGCCGTGAAGGCTCAGGCTGTCGCAGCACGCACCTTTGCTTTGAAAAACCTTGGAAAAAACAACAAATGGGGCTTTGATTTAACCGATGCAAGTTCCGACCAGGTGTACAAAGGGTATGACGGGGAGAGGGCTTATTCAAACCAGGCGGTGGATGAAACGAAAGGGAAAAAGATGCTGTATAACGGAAAGCCGGCCAGCGTTTTCTATTTTGCTTCCAGTGGTGGAATGACAGCCAACGTCAAGGATGTATGGGGATCGGAAATCCCATACCTGGTCAGTGTCCCCGACCCTTATGAGTCAGAAATCGCATCCAGGGCTGTCTGGGAAAAAACCATGACAGCAGAGCAAATCAAGAAAACCCTTTTTATCAGCAATGTAGAAATTGGAGACATCCTTTCGGTTAGTGCCGAGGAATATACTTCCTCCGGCAGGGTGAATGAGCTGCGCATAACTGGAACAGAAGGCTCCATCACCTATTATGGCACCGATACCCGAACCCTGTTTGGCCTGAACAGCCAGAAATATACCGTTCAATCTGCCGGCAATGTGGTGGTGAAGGCTGCGGACGGCACAATGAAAACACTGGCGTTGGATGGGCGGTCAGTCGTTACTGCAAGCGGCCCGGCAATTCTTTCTTCGAAAAATACAACCCTTGCCATGGTGGGAAGCGGAAACCATATCAGTAAGGTGAATGTGTCATCCGATACCTATGCCTTTAATGGAAGAGGCTGGGGCCACGGAGTAGGGATGAGCCAGGAGGGAGCGAAGGGGTTTGCCCGGCAGGGTTACACCTATGATCAGATCCTGAAGCATTATTTTACCGGAATCTCGGTTGAGTGATAAAGGTGTAAACCAGAGAGCATAAAAATGGAAAACGTGCGGAATGCGCGATTAATAGGGAGACTTACTGAACCATACCCCAAACCAGTACGGAAAAGCAGTAAACGAGGCAATATCATTACGATATGTCTCGTTTATCTTATACTCACTTTATCATCTATAAACTCGGACGAAGCAATCATTACGTTTTCCCTCAAATGCACTGGCAAACTGCGTATCGTCTGAGATTTGCCGGTCAAGGTCGTAAATAATTAACATAATAGATAAGTAAGCTGCGAGAACCCCTTTAGCAAACTAACCAGCGTACTTCTTAAAATTCTCCGCCTGTTCCAGCACCTTTTCGAACACTTCCTCGTCCCATTCGGGCGGGTAACCGTTTTTATAGAGCAGCACAGTCAAATCCATATTCAGCTGGTTCTTGATATCGGCACGGGTAGACCAGTCGGCAAATTGCGCTTTGTTGTCTACCAGTATTTTTATTTCTTTCGCAAGTATAAGGCACTTCTCATCGGCATATGGGAAGCCGTGGTCGTCTCGCACTTTGACGAGAATGTCATAAAACGCCTTTTCTTCATAGGTAATGCCCAGCGCCTCGAAAGAGGTCTTATCTGTCTGTAGGTCGGAGAAAATTTTCATCAACTCATCCGATAACCCGTTGATAAAATCGGCAACGACTTCACTCGTGAATACCAGCTTGTCGCGGTTATTATAGTTGTCAACAACGGCTTTCAACCGCTTGTCAAACTCAATCGCTTTAACCTTATTGACATTGCCGTAACCGGATATCGCTTTGCGGAGCAGCTTCAAGAGGACGTTAAACTTAGAAATCGGCAGATTGACTTCGTCCAGCTGTTTCATAAACTCTTCACTGAACAGGTCTTCCGGCTTGCCTGCGTTGACGATGTTTTCAATGCCCGTGCAAGTGATAGCGTCCTGTACCATCTTCTCGACAACGCGATTCATCACTTCGGCGTCGGGTGCATCGCCTTTTGTCTGCTTATAAATGATAGAGCGGATGGCAAGGTAGAACTGAGCTTTTGCCGTTTCCGTTTCAGTCAATTCTCCAGACGGGAAGCATATCTCATAAGCCGCTTTCATTTTGCGGGAGAGGCTCATAAAGCGGATTTCCATCTCTTTGCTAATCTGCACATATTCTGCGGCGGCGTCCAAGCAGAGTAGACGCTCCAACGGTTCACCTGAGTGGAATTTTGTAGCGTCGAAGTCATGAAGCAGTTCATCAAGCAGAGCCAGATGATTGCGGAAAACTGCCAGAGCAACCGAAATTTCATCAACAGGACTTTCGTGCGGGCTGCCGTACTTTTTTAAGGCTTCGAGCATATCCTGCTTGATACCGATGTAGTCTACCACCAAGCCCATATCCTTACCGTCAAAAACACGGTTGACGCGGGAAATCGTCTGAATCAGCGTGTGCTTCTGGAGTGGCTTGTCTATGTACATAACCGCCAGGGAGGGCACGTCAAAGCCCGTAATCCACATATCGACGACGATGGCGATCTTGAAATTGGAATTGTTGTTCTTAAACTGTTTGTCGAGCATCTGCCGATAATCTTTTGTGCCGCAGAGATCGTACAATTCCTTCTTATCGTTATCTCCCTGTGTCGCCACGAGCTTGATTTTCTCAAGCGGCATCAGCTTTTCCAACTGTGCCTTTGAGAGCGCGGCGTCATTTTCAGATTTGCGAAGCTTGTTCCAATCGGGGCGAAGTGCAATGATTTCTTTCAGCAAACGATAAGCGAGCGTCCTTTCGGCGCAGACGATCATAGATTTTTGCACGATTTCAGGCTTCTGTGCGGTCAAAGCTTCGTAGTGGGTAACAATGTCCGCCGCCAGTTTCTTCATGCGTTCAGGATGACCGAGGACGCGGCGCATTTCGCTCATCGCACGCTTGCTTTCCTCAACCTGTTCGGGGTTAGAGCCTTCCTCGGTGCATTTGTCGTAATATTTTTGTATTTCCCGTGCCTGTTCATCGGAGAGGATAACTCTCGCCAAGCGCGGCTCATAGGCGATACGGACAGTTATGCCGTCATCGCTGGACTCTTTCATGGTGTAGCTGTCCACAACCTCGCCGAATACGGCGATGGTCTCGTCAATTGGTGTTCCCGTGAACCCGCAGTAGGTCGCTCTCGGGAAGCTGTCACGCAGATACTTGGCAAAGCCGTATGTGGTAAATACGCCCTTGTCGGTTTTTTTTAGTTTGGAGCCGACGCCTGTTTGCGTCCGGTGTGCTTCATCGGAAATGCAGATGATATTGGAGCGGCTGGACAATAACCCTGTGGACTCGCAAAATTTCTGAATCGTTGTCAGGAATACACCGCCGCTTTCTGCACCGGTCACACTGTAGAGTGCGGGCGGATCAGCAAGCACATCGGGAGCTTTGGTATTAGTTGCATTCTTTTCTGCAACCCTCGGAAGGTCGGGTGCTTCAACGCCTAATACCTTCTGCAAATCGCTACGGCTCTCAATGCTCCGGACATTGTTATCATGCAGATAGCGCTTGGAGGATACAAACAGTTCCGAGGTCTGTCTGTCCAAATCCTCGCGGTCGGTGATGATAACCATTGTCGGGTTTTCAAAAGCATCCCTGTCGCGTAAGGCGAGTAGACGGGAGAGGAAGAGCATCGTATAGGTCTTGCCACAGCCGGTTGCGCCGAAGTATGTACCGCCTTTGCCGTCGCCTTCGGGTCTCATATGCTTTTTTATGTTCTCAAACATCTTTCGCGCCGCATAGAACTGCGGATAGCGGGCGACGATGGCAATTTCTTTTGTGCTGTCATCAGGGTAATAAACGAAATCACGGAGTATAGCGACGACACGGTCTCTGGTAAATGCGCCTTTGACAATTGTCAGGATAGCGGCGATGCCATTACTGACCTTTTCTTCGTCGTTAATTTTATTCCAAGCATAATAATATTCATACGGCGTAAAGATACTGCCCATTCGGGTGTTGGCACCGTCGCTTATAACAGAAAGATAACAATATTTCATTAGCTTGGGAATGTCGCGGCAGTACCGAATAGTTATCTGTTCCCAAGCGTCATGAATGGTTGCGTTTTCCTTTACGGCAGATTTAAACTCGAAAATCGCCACAGGGATGCCATTGATAAACAAAATCAAGTCCGGACGGCGCAAACGCTCGCCCTGCACCGAATACTGGTTTACCACCTTGAAAATGTTCTTATCAGGCTCATCAAAGTCTATGTAATTGATGTGCACGGCAAGTTTTTTAGGGTCGTCACGCTGCAGGTCAAAACCTTCATTCACCAATAGAAAAGTCTCGCGGTTGCCTTGATACAGTGGGGCAGAGGGGATGTTCTCAATACGCCCTATAACCTTTTCTGTTTCTGCCGTTGTCAGGTCGGGATAATGAGCGGAAAGATAAGAACGCAGGTCGTCCCTAAGCAGTATATCCTCGAAGCCGCGGTGAATAGTTTCGCCGAGGACATAGTCATAGCTCTGTTCGGTGAACAGGCTGATAATCGCGATTCCAGTTCGGCTTCGGTGAATTGACCTTTGACAAAGCTTAAGTCCACGGCGTTCCCCTCCTTATTCGTCATCTTTGCTGACGGCGCTTTCAGCAAGCTCCGTTAACTCACGCAGTTTGTTTTCCAATATGCTTTTATCGGGCAAGTGCAGCTTATAGTCTGCAATCATGGCGGGCGACATACTGCGGCTGAGTGCATACTCGACCACAGTAGCATCCTTTTTCGTGCAGAGGATAAGCCCGACGCTTGGATTTTCATCGGCTTTTCTGATATCACGGTCGAGAGCCTCAAGGTAGAATTCTATCTTACCGAGGTGTTCCGGCTCAAACTCGCCGATTTTCAATTCTATAGCCACAAGGCAATGGAGCTCACGGTTATAAAATAGCAAGTCGATGAAGAAGTCGCGATTACCGACCTGAACACGGTATTCCTCACCGACGAAGGTGAAGTCCTTACCGAACTCCAGGATAAAGTCCTTCAGATTGGCGACGATAGCTCTCCGCAGATCTTTTTCTTTATGACTTTCGGGTAAATCCAAAAATTCAAGCACATAGCTGTCACGCAAAGCGGTCAAACCCTCGCTGCGGTCAGTTATCAGCTTGTTTGTGATTCCCGACATCATGGTGCGTTCATACAGACCGCTGTCCATCTGCCGCTTTAATTCGCGGAATGAATAACGATTCTTAACCGAGAGGGTGAGATAAAATTCCCGTTCCTCGTCCGTTTTACACGACATAATTTGAAGATTGTGCGACCACGTCAATTCTCGCAACAGTGTTGCGAGTTTATCATTGCTGGAATAAGTTTCATAAAATTGTTTCATCCGCCAGATGTTTGACGATGAAAAGCCTTTTATACCGACGTAGCGGCTCTGTATAAAGTCAGAAAACTCCTTGACGACAGACTTGCCCCAACCGCCTTTGGAAACACGGCGGCTCACATACTCGCCGATGTCCCAGTACATATTTATAAGTTCTCGATTTACGGCACGGAATGCACTCTCTCGGGCATTGTACCCTTCTTGGCGTAGACTTCTGTGATATTATGGAGTTGGTGCCGGATCAGACAATTGAAAGAGATAAATCTTAAGCGTAAAGAGTGGAGATACAGATGGCAAAAACAACAAAAGCACAAGAGCAGTCACTCGAATCAATAATGTGGAACTGCCGTAACGCCTTGCGCGGGACGGTCGGTGGCAATGAAACAAACCGTGATGATGAAAAAGCAAATACCTGCCGGAATAGCTGTTATCGCCTGTATAGTGTTGTGCCATATCAAAATCCACACCGGATAACCGAGATAAGTGCTGAACTGCTGAACGTATTTATCGAGAAGATCGATGTCAGTGAGAGAAAAATACTCCAGAACGGCGGAGCAGAAAACGTTAATTCATAAAATATCCCTATAAAAAACGCGCGAAATGCGCGTTTTTTATGTCTGTATGAAGATTCCCATCTCAGCCCTGTTGTTTTGTATCCATGACCATTCGGGCGGCAACCAGAGCCCGATCCAGAATAGCTTTGCAGCTGTTGAACTTCGTATGATATCCCGATGTTTTCGTGGTATATTGCCGAATCACGATCACCTCGGCGTCATCAATTTCATAGTTCAGGATGATGCTTTTGGGGACGGGTACCATCTTTGAAATTCTCTCCAGACCAAACCCTTTTTTAGCTGCAAGCACGCAATAAAAATAAGGGTAATGGGTGCCCTGCACATCATTCAGGTTGATTTGCGCCTGAATGCCGTAAAAGTCGGCGGGCATTCCGTCAAAAGAGATCGTAAACCGGCAGTCGGTGGGAACACTTTTTCCTGTTTTGTCCCTGGAGAGCATCAAGGCTGGTTTGAAATGTTCTCCGTCCCTGCGTATGGTCTGAAAAAACTCTTCCATGTTTTTAACAAGGTTTGTTTTCATGCACAAAAGCTCTTGCTGGTTGACTTGGCGCAGCCCGTTGAACCACAGCGGCAGTATAAGAATGACAGCGTCCACGAAGAAAATTCCTACAACGGATTCATTCACATCCATCGTGCGCAAAAATATGTAAACAAACACAATAGCAATACTGATTAAAATAAAAAACAGACAGCCAAGCCCATTGCTGATGTCAAGACCATCTTTGTCCCATTTCTTCAGCTTCAGGTTGAAAGAATTCACCTCATTCAGCTTCTCCATATTCACCTGCGCCCAGTTGCTGTTTGCCCGATAGGCGTTCATATTAACCTTGCTTTTGTATCCGCGCACCAGCGTAAGTAAAACCGCAAGGATTAAAAAGACGGCACCAGGTATTATCTTTAAGAAAACAAGCTGCAGAATAAATCCGATCACCAGCAGTGATAAATATATTATCATCCGGGGTGTATAGGGGAGTTTTTTAAACAGATGAAAACGGACTGTGTCCTGTTGTTCGGGTGGCGGAAAGCCCGGTATGCGAAGCCAGTTTTTCATAGGTCGCTCCTTTCCTTGACCAGCCCCATGGTCTTCCATGCACAATTCAGTTCATCACGGCCATGGGCGTTGAAATATAGCGGACAGGCTCCCTGGCAGGCCGCAAAATGCTTGCAGCCCTTACAAGGTTCGGGGGCTTCCTGCTTTCCCCGAATCCACTCAGCCCGCTTACTAAACCATACGGCTTTAAAACCTTCTGTAATCAGGTTTCCGACGGGCTCTGACCAGCTGGAGCATGGCAGCAAATTCCCCTTCGGATCGACGGACAGCAAGCCTTCGCAGGCACTGCAGCCCCTGTTCCCAAAACCTGCGGTCATGGGGTTGAACAGGCAGATGGGGGTGGGGGAGTACCACATGAATTGAACCCCGGCTTCTTTAGCCGCAGCTTTTACTATATCGATGATTTCACCAATTTCACTGTATTCCACCGTCAATCCGTCATCTACACCACGTCCGGCAGGGATGACCAAATTGAAGGAAAAGCGCTCCAAACCCAGGCTTTTGCAGAAATCGGGGTATTTTGTAAGGTTCTCCCTGTTCATCGCGCAGACGGTAAGATGGGGATGAACGATGATCCCGGCATCTTTCAGAGCTTTGAGACCGTTTACCGAAGCTTCATGGGAACCAGGCACCCCGGTGATGGCCTCGTGCTCATCGGCAAGGGCAGATTCAATGCTGACCTGTGCCGAAGAAAGCCCGGCATCGGCAAGCTCTTTTGCTTTTTGGGGTGTGATGAGGGTTCCATTTGTGATAAGGTTCACCCGCATTTTGTTGTTGGTCGATGCATAACGAACCAGCTCTGCCAGATCTTTATACGTTGTGGGCTCACCCCCTGTAAAGGATACGCTGGGCACCTCGGCTTCATACCGGATGATATCCAATATCTTCTTAAATCCTGCTGTATCCAGTTGCTCTTCATCCTTTACCGGGGTGCAGCTTCCGTAACAGAACCTGCACTTGATATTACAGGTATTGGTAAGCGCAATTTCAGACAGGATTGGCAGCTTGATATAGCCAAGGGTGAATTCTGTTTTATGGATGGCGGGTGTATTATAGTGCTCGCATACTTCGTTGTTCCACATACGGGAGAAGTCGGTGAAAAATTGTTCAAGCTGCTGCTCGGTATCCGGTGAATCCGAACGTGCCCGGATAAAATCCTGCACCGAGCCGCCCTTCAAAATATGGTCAATGACGCGGGCGGCTGTTGTGTTCAGCTTGAAGGCCTCGTTGGGCATACGGATCAATACATTGTCGGAAAGGCGCATATATACATAGGGTTTAATCCTGCCGATAAAGTCATCCACCCAGGAAAGCTTGTATTTTTTCACCTTGCACCTCCGCTGACACAGGCCGAATGACAGGCCGAATGGCAGGCCGAGTGGCAGGCCGAATGACAGGCTGAATGGCAGGCATCATGGCAAGCCGAGTGACACGCGTCATGACAGGCCGAATGGCAGGCGAAGCGCCCGGCATCGGAATCCATAATGGATTTGAACGTAATATTGTTGGTTTTGACGGGTATGACTGTTTCATACCGATCATAGGTACCGCAGTAACTGTGGTAGTCCAGGTGGTGACGGTAGCAGTACCAGAATGTCCAGCGATTCCAGTAATACATATCATCATGAACGGGATCTTCGATGGTTTCTTCTGTATCAGTGGGCTCTTCTTCCATGGCCTGTTCCGCCAGTATCTGTTCAAAATATTCACGGGTAGCTTCCACATCGCAGTCCCAGGTTTTTTTCTGCACACGATCCACAAGCTTTTGCAAAATATCCTCAAGCTCTTTCTCACTAAACACACCGTCTTCTGATGCATAATACATCGACTGCTCGTAATCGGTCAGTTCAGACAGGTCCACCCCATCAATGCGTTTGACCATCAACGGGTCCATGGAAATCTCCTCCATATAGCCTTGCATCACCAGCTTAGACAGCATGGCGGACAGGATGGTTCTATAGGGCATTCCCAAAAACATTGCCGCTTCGATATCGTCCAGGTCGGTGGCAACGGATCCGTCCTTTCGGAATGAGGCAATTTCAAGCTTTGGAGGCTCCCAGTCGTCCCTGGCCCATTGAACCGAATCAAAGGAGGCCTCGGCTTTTACCATGGAGCGTTGCTTTGTGCCAACAGCCACCAGTACGACGATAATCAGCAAACAGAAAATAATGAACAGTGCTCTTCTTGAAGCCGACGGATCTTCATATTGATTCCTGCCTGGGAACTGGGTGTTATATTCTATATCAAACGGGTCTTCTTGAGTGATATTACCTGGATCATCTGGAGTGCTGTAGTTGAATTCTTCCAGTTCGCTGAATATGTCTTCGGCAATATACTGCTGGACTCTGAAATGAAACCTTTCTCCGGGGTTTTCCTTGTGCAGCAATACCTGGACTCTGGGGACAGAATTCAAGGTTTTAACACGATAATCAATTTTGTAGTTTTCGTTCATCCAGGGTTCGGTGGCAAAGCTTTTCTCCAGCAGAAATTGTTCCACTTCCTCCCGAGTGCCCGATTCCAAGGTGTATTCAAGAGGGTAGTACACATTAACCGTGTAGTGATCCATAGCTTCATCCCACTGGACGGGTGCCCAGTCGAACACAACCAGTTCTTTGCCATCATCGGAAGTGGTTCTTTCAAGATAGCCTGCATCGGCCATATCGGCTTCAAACCGCAGTTTGTAGGTAAGGTATTCCCCGCCGAGCCGCTTTTCACCGGCATTGACGACATCATATCTTCCGTCGCTAAGTACATTGATATCCACATCGTAGGAGGTATTGTCATCGGTGATCACCCAGGCATAATCGGGATCAAAAATCGGCTCCAGCTTGTCAAAGCCTTTCATTGTGAAGGCCATCATTCTCTGTCCTTGCACGAGATTGTAGCGAATGGTATATGTAACAATGGCCATGCCGTCAGGTTGGAGGATTACATCCGTTTCGACAAAGCCCAGGTTGGCGATCTCAGAAGCATTCACGTTTAGCGATGGAACAAGGCAGAGGAATAAAACCAGTAAGCATATCAAGCGTTTTTTAATCATAATTCACCTTTTCTTCCCAACGAAATGACAAAACCTGCCCCAAATGTTACTGCACGCGCGGCGGAATCGGAGCTTTAAATATAGTATAGAATCTGAACCGACTTGTGTCAATCAATTCACAATATCCAGGAAGGTTGACATGGCATTGTTCCGATAGATATACTTATGTCACTGGTCACAGAAATTTGCGGAGGATGGGGTTGGTGTATCGGTAATGGGGGAGAGCAGCATAGAACTGAGAGTCACAGAAGATGTGGGTAAAAGGCTGGATGTCTATTTGGCGGAAAATCTGTCCGGAGTGTCCAGAAGCTATGTGCAAAGGCTGATTGACGAGAACAGGGTTCTGGTAAACGGCAGCCCTGCCAAAGCCAGGGTGAAGACTGTTTTTGGAATGATTGTCACAGTGGAACTGCCCGAACCGGAGGTACTGGATGTACAACCTGCAAATCTCCCCATCGATATTGTCTATGAAGATAAAGACCTTCTAATCATCAACAAGCCCAAGGACATGGTGGTTCATCCGGCGCCTGGAAACCGTGATAACACGCTGGTCAATGCTCTTTTGTTCCATTGTGCCGACCTGTCGGATATCAATGGTGTTATCCGCCCAGGAATTGTCCACCGCATCGATAAAGACACCAGCGGTCTGCTGGCCGTGGCTAAAAATAACCATGCGCACCAGGCTCTTGCCGAACAGCTGAAGGATCACAGCATGGAAAGAATTTATGAAGCCATTGTGGAAGGAATTCTTCAGGAGGATAAGGGAACGATTGATGCTCCCATTGGACGCCACCCGGTTGACCGTAAAAAAATGGCGGTCACTCCCGGCAAGGGCAGGGAGGCTGTGACTCATTTTGAGGTGTTGGCCCGTTTGAGTGGTGTTACCCATGTGCGGTGCCGGCTTGAAACCGGCAGAACCCACCAGATCCGGGTGCACATGGCCTATATTCGGCATCCCGTATATGGAGATCCGTTATATGGTGCAAGCAGCCGAAAAGCCGACGTCGGCGGGCAGATACTCCACGCTAGATACTTAATTCTGACCCATCCCACCACCGGTGAAAAAATGCAGTTCGAAGCCCCTTTGCCGGAAAGCTTTCAGGAACTGCTGAAAAAACTGAACTAACTGCTAGATAAAAAACCAGGAAAATGAATTCTCCTGGTTTTCTTGCATTCATCTCTCAACTATATTGTTCATCTCTTTCATTCTTCGTCCATGCTCTGAACTAGCGTTCCTCGCGGAAGTATGGGTTTCCCAGGTCTTTGGGAGGGTTGTGTCGGCTGCTTTTGCGAATGGAGCCGACGATGATCACCAGGAAGGTTGCAAGGTAGGGAAGCATCCGTAAAAAGTACTGATTTACCGGAATATTCAGCGATTGAATACGGAAGCCTACAATATCGAGGCCACCAAACAGGATCGCACCCCATATTGCCTTGTAGGGGTTCCATGAGGTGAATATGACCAGCGCCACAGCAATCCAGCCACGACCTGAGGTGATGTTATCCTGCCATGAAGGTACGAAAACCAGCGACAGATAAGCTCCTCCCAGACCGCAAAGGGCACCTCCGAGAAGAATATGGACATATTTATAAAGCGTAACATTTATACCCGAGGCATCAGCCGCCGCAGTATTCTCACCAACCGCGCGCAGGTTCAGGCCCCAGCGGGTGTTGTACAGATAAATCCCCGATAAAATCGCAATAACATAACCTAAATAAACGAACAGATCCTGCTCCAGAAATACTGATAGCACAGGACCCAGTACAGGGATTTTCGCCAGGAACGGCATGGACAGGGGACGGAAAAACCTTGTGAAGTTCTCCGGCAGAACCTTTCCCATCAAGCTTTGCCCCCAAAAACGAGACAAACCGGTGCCAAAGATGGTTAACGCAAGGCCCGTAACGACCTGGTTCGTTCGTAACGTAACCGTCAGAAACGCGTATATCAGTGCGCCCAAAGCACCGAAGACGCAGGCAGCAAACAGGGCGAAAAGTGGGTTCTGTGTACTGGAAGCAGTATGAAAACCAGCTACCGCGCCCAGCAGCATCATACCTTCCACACCCAGGTTTGTATTTCCGGCCTTCTCATTGTACATCGTACCGATAATGGAAAATAGCAGCGGCGTGCCGGCTATGACAGCACTTTTTAGAAACAGGACGATAATATTCAATATATCACTCATACGGCACTACCTCCGACGGTGTTTTTTTCTTTCCTGCGAAAACGAACCTTGTAGCGGACAAAAAATTCACTTCCCAGAATGCAGAATAAAATCATCCCCTGCAGAACATCGGCGGCGGAGGAGGGAATCTGCAATGCGGACTGTATATAAGATCCTCCCTGCAGCAATATGGCAAACAGGAACGAGACGACTACTACCAGCGGCGCGGAAAGGCCTGATAGCCAGGTGGTGATGATCGCCGAGAAACCATATCCGCTGGAAATGTTCATTGTCAGTGTTTTATTCACTCCAGCGGTCTGAATGACGCCGGTAATGCCGCAAAGGCCTCCACTCAAGAGGGTGGCAAACAAAATGACCTGTGAAACGTTCATCCCCGCGTAACGGGCGGTGGCAACGCTTTCACCGACCACTGCAATTTCAAACCCCTTTTTGGTTTTCTTCATAAACCAGGTGACCAGTACAACTAACAGCAATGCGACAATCCAGCCCATATGAACCCCAAACACTTTTGGAAGCAGAGCGCTATCGGGGAAGGTAGATATTTTCGGGAACCCCATGGCCTTCGGATCACGCCATGGTCCAAACTGCAGATAAGTGATGAATTGCAGTGCGATATAGTTCAGCATCAGTGTAAGGATGGTTTCATTTGCACCAAACCTCGCTTTGAAAAATGCAGGGATGAATGCCCAAAGACCACCAAACAGAAAACCTGCGATAAAAATCAGCGGAAGCATCAAAAAAGGCGGTATTCCTTCAATGCGTAGCGCGACAAGGCTGGCACCGAAAGCGCCCATTAAAATCTGTCCCTCGCCGCCGATGTTCCAAAATTTCATTTTAAAGGCAATCAATATACCCAAAGAGGTGATGACCAATGGGATCATTTCCAGAAGCGTAGCCTTGAAGCGCACAACCGTCCCCAACGAACCCTTCAGCATATTGGCATACACTGTAAACGGATTATACCCGAGAAACCCGATAAATATGCTTGAAACCAGTATAGCCGCCAAAACCGCGATCAGCCGAATGAGGATGATGGATTTTGTTGAGGCGCCGGAACGGGTTATAATTTGCATGATGTTTCCTCCTGTGTCAGCGTGGATAATGACTCGCCTGCCATTAACAGCCCAAGGCCTTCCTTGGTGATGCGCTGGCTGTCAGTAAGCCCGGTGATCTTCCCATCGCACAGGACCATGACCCTGTCGCACAGCTCAAGCAATACATCCAGATCCTCACCGATATACAAAATGCCAACGCCTTTTTTCTTCTGCTCCTTCAGCAGGTCATAAATATTATAAGAAGCGCCGATATCAAGACCCCGTACGGGGTATGCGGTGATCAGCACATGCGGGTTTGCGTCAATCTCACGGCCCAGCAGTACCTTTTGAATATTGCCGCCTGAAAGCTTGCGGATGGGAGTGCCGATGCCGGGTGTTTGTATCTCCAGTTTGTCCTTCACCCGTTCAGCCTTATCCCTGGCTGGCTTTCTGTCCACTGAAATGCCTGGTTGGTTCACATAATCTTTTAAAAGCATGTTATCAACCATGTCCATGGAGGCCACCAGGCCCATACCCAGACGATCCTCCGGGATGAAGCTCATGCTGATGCCCTTTCGGATGATCTCCCTTGGGCTGTGACCGACAATGCTGCTTCCTTCGAAAAGAATACTCCCGTTTTCAATGGGGTAAAGGCCTGAAATAGCTTCACAAAGCTCTTTCTGACCGCTTCCGGCCACACCGGCCACTCCGAGAATTTCACCTGCGTGTAAATCAAAGCTGATATCATCCAGCACGAGGACATGATGTTCACCCCTGGCACACAGGTTTTGCACCGAAAGCAGAAGCTTGCCCTTTTCAACAACAGCCTTTTCAATGGACAGATCCACTGGCTTTCCAACCATCAGCTCGGTCAGCTGACGGATATCGGTGTCTTTCGTGTTCAGTGTTTTAACCGACTCTCCCTGGCGCAGCACCGTAACCCGGTCGGAGATGGACATTACCTCGTTCAGCTTGTGGGTGATGATGATCACCGCGCAGCCCTTTTTGATCAGATTGCGCAGAATAACAAAAAGCTTTTCGATTTCCTGCGGCGTCAATACTGCCGTAGGCTCGTCAAGAATCAGTATTTTAGCACCCCTATACAATACCTTCAGGATTTCAACGGTTTGCTTTTCGCTGACGGACATGTCCTGGATTTTCCGGTTCAGATCAACGTGCATCCCGTATTTATCCATTACTTTACTGATCTTTTCAGTGGCTGTGCGTCGGGATAAAATCGGAGAACCCTTTTCAGCCAAAAGAATATTCTCGGCTGCGGTAAGAACGTCAATCAGCTTGAAGTGCTGGTGTATCATGCCAATCCCCAGTTCAATAGCCTGTCTGGGCGAGTGGATCTCCACCGGTTTGCCATGAATGGCAATGCTGCCATCGTCGGGAGTATAAATACCCGAGATCATATTCACCAGTGTGCTTTTACCCGCGCCGTTTTCTCCGAGCAGCGCATGAACTTCACCTTCAAGCACCGTCAGGTTGATGTTGTGGTTGGCTCGGGTGACACCAAAGGTTTTACAGATATTTTTCATTTCGATATAGACAGGTTGGCTCATGATTTCATCCTTTATTGAATATGATTTCATTCATTTGAAAATCATCGTATTTTATGCATAAAAACCTCCGATTCGGATTTTATGCATGAAATGCGTGAGTTTCTAATATGTGATGATGCATCTTTACTTTAAAATAAATGATATTAACCGCTTGCCTGCTAAAAAAGGAAGCAGGATTAAAGGCAACCCCTTAATCCTGCCTGTTTCGTGATGCTGTTATTGCTTGGGAATGGTTCCGACAACACCCTCGACAAACCAGTCGAAGGAGAGCAATTCTTCATCGGTCATAACGGTACCTGCAGGAACCTTTACCGCACCGGTCTGATCGTTGATGGGACCTTCAAATACCTTGAATTCTCCGCTCTTGATCTTGGCGGTCATTTCATCCACCTTGGCCTGTGCGCCTTCGGGAGCGTTAGCTGTCAGCGGAGCGAGGGCAACGATGCCATCATTGATACCACCCCAGTAGTTTTCCACCTTCCAGGTTCCGTCAATTACCTTTTGAACCTGAGCAGCGTAATAGGGCCCCCAGTTCCATACGGGAGCTGTCATATAGGATTTGGTTGCAACATCGCTGGTGTCGCAGTTGTAACCGATAGACCATTTACCGCGTTCTTCAGCTGCCTGCTGCGGAGCGGTGGTGTCCTGGTGCTGTGCGATAACGTCGCAGTTGTTGTCCAACAAAGCGACAGCCGCCTGCTTTTCGGTAGCGGGATCGTACCAGGTGTTGGTCCAGACCACTTCAACCGTTGCATCCGGGTTTACCGAGCGAACACCCAGCGTAAATGCGTTGATGCCGCGTACTACTTCGGGAATCGGGAAAGCACCGACATAACCAATCTTATTGGTTTGTGTCTTCATGCCTGCAACGATACCTGAAAGGTAACGAGCCTGATAAATTCTTCCAAAGTAATTGAGCATGTTGTCGGAGGATTTGTAGCCCGAGCAGTGCAGGAACTTCACCTCGGGGTGTTCTGCAGCCAGATCATACATATAATCCATATAGCCATAGGATGTTGCAAAGATAACTGAACAACCCTGATCGATAAAGGACTGCATGACAGCTACGCTGGAGTTGTCACTGTCGGAAACGTTTTCCTGGTAAATGATTTCAACCTTGTCGCCCAGTTTTTCTTCAACATATTTTCTGCCCTGATCATGTGCGAAGGTATAACCCTTGTCGCCACCGGTGCCGATGAAAACAAACCCAACCTTCACCTTTTCCTGTTTTGTTGCACCTGGAGCGGCACAACCCGTCAGAATCATCGCGAGACTAAGCACCGCTAAAACCATGCAAAGTACTCTTCTTTTCATTTTTTCATGCCTCCCTGAAAATAATATTATTATCTTGAAATGAATCTATTACAACAAGGGATTCCAAACGGACTCCCTGGCTGCGCAATATTTGGCTTCCGGGCTGAAAGCCCTTTTCAATGACAATTCCAACGCCCGATACAACAGCCCCGGCCTGCCCGGTAATATCCATCAACCCCATTACAGCCTGGCCGTTTGCAAGAAAGTCGTCGATGATAAGCACACTTTCACCAGCACACAAAAAACGCTTTGAAACCGAGATGACATAATCAGTCTGCTTGGTATAGGAATGAACCTTCCCCTGGTAAACTTCCGGTGACATATTTCTGCCGGCCTGTTTTTTTGCGAACACGACGGGTACATCAAAATGAATACCAGCGCACAGCGCGAAAGCGATACCAGAGGTCTCAATCGTCAAAATTTTGTCAATGTGAGCGTCTGAAAAACGTTTATAAAATTCATGGCCAATCTCAAAAGCCAGCCTGGAATCAATCTGATGATTGATAAACGAATCCACCTTGAGAATGTCTCCCTGAAGAACCTTTCCATCCTGTAATATACGCTGCTTTAACAACTCCATAAAGAAACATTACCCTCCGGACCCATTTTACGAATGCGCTGTATTTCATGATTCACTGCAGGAACTCATTCCAATATAAATCTGTATGATATCAGAAAATCAGGTGCTTCATGAATAAAATACCGAGTCAAAGGTTTTTTATTCATGAAATACAAAGATTTTTGAATGAAGACCGTGGAATCATGACATTATTTATTCTACAACAAACTAAAACAAGAAACAACAAAAACCGTGTAAACTGGCGTAAAAGAATTTGTATTACTTTTCAGAGATATGTGTTTTATCCTTAACACAGCGATACCACCCTGAGCGCAGCGAAGGATCTCTTTCGGAATAATGCGAAGATCCTTCACTTCGTCCTGCAGGCTTTGCCTGCTTACCTCTGGAAGCAACGAATTTGTGAACGGAATGAAACAGGGCACAGCCCGATCATCCAGCATAACAAGTCAAAGATATTTAAGTGGCCATAGAAATCCAATAGCACCCCTAATCGTCGATTTCGTTCGAATCATCACCGTTTCACATCACGTAACCATCCGACTGGTCAAAAATGGAACATTGCTTACAAAACGCTGGACAACTTCTGTTTTTTCTGTTAACATGTGAATGTTGCCGCAATTTCCGACAAGAACTGTTAAGAATTGCATGCAACGCTTAAGCTGTGTTGGCTTAGCTTGTGAGCCAGAGAATCAGACAACTTGACTCACTGTAAAACGGGAGCAATGAAACGAACTTATAGGTAGCATGGAAGACGGTAGCATAATATGGCTCGCAACAGCCTTTTTGTACGTGTCCTTTTTCCGTGCATTAAGGCTTTTTTTATTGAATGGAGGCATGCTTCATGATCAAAATCATCATGATTATTATCTACACTGTAGTCATTGGTTATTTGTCCTATCTGGGGTTCCGCAGAACAAAAACCGCCAATGATTACCTGCTGGGCGGAAGACAAATTCATCCGGCAGTGATGGCCCTTTCCTATGGCGCAACCTTCATCAGCACATCCGCCATTGTCGGTTTTGGAGGCATTGCGGCACAGCATGGCTTCAGCCTGTTGTGGCTCACATTCCTGAACATTTTTCTGGGAGTTTTTGTCGCGTTTATCTTCTTTGGAAAAAGAACCAGAAGGATGGGGCAGAACCTGGACGCAAAAACCTTTTCAGAATTTATTGGCGAAAGATATCAATCAAAATTTATTCGAAAATTTTCTGCCGCAATCATTTTTCTGTTCATGCCAGTATATGCGGCGGCTGTTCTCATTGGTGTGGCAGCGTTTATTCAAAGAAGCTTCAATATCCCATATATTACGGCACTGCTCATTTCCGGGGCTTTTGTGGCCATCTATGTTTTTTTCGGCGGCTTGAAAGGTGTAATGTATGCCGATGCTTTTCAGGGCTCCTTCATGATCATCGGGATGCTGGTATTTATTATCTTCGTCTATCAACAGCTTGGCGGGATAACCTCCGCGCACGAGAGGCTGACGCTGTTGTCCAGCCTTCCGCAGGTGCAGGAACAGATCAAGAGCATCGGAATTCTGCCGGGCTTTACCGGGTGGACCAGCACGCCTGAAGCCTTTTCTCCAAATTGGCTGGTGGTTTTTTCATCCATTGTGCTCGGTGTTGGTATAGGTGCTCTGGCTCAACCCCAGCTGGTTGTAAAGTACATGACGGTGAAAAGCGGCAAACAGCTCAATCGCGCAGTACCCATCGGAGGCATTTTCATACTGATGACCGTTGGTGTTGTGTATGTGGTCGGGCCGTTGACCAATTTATACTTCTATGAAAAATACGGCAAAATCGCTCAGGTTTTCGCAGGTTCCAGTGAAGAGGTCATTCCGGCGTTCATTAATGACATCATGCCCGAATGGTTTGTTGCGGTTTTCATGATTGTGGCCATATCTGCCGGGATGTCAACGCTCAGCTCGCAGTTTCACACCATGGGCACGGCAGTCAGCAGAGATTTGTTTGGTAAAAGGGACGCGGATGAAAAAAGAACCATGCTGATCACCAGGGTGGGACTGGTGATTGGGATTGTCATTACCGTTGTGCTGGCTTATGTGCTGCCAAAGGTCTGGAACGGAGCCATTGTTATCAGTACCGGTTTATTTTTTGGTATTTGCGCGTCTTCATTTTTACCGTTATATGTTGCTGCACTATACTCCAAAAAGATTTCAAAAAAGGCTGCTGTTTCTGGCATGCTGGCCGGTTTTACAACCAGTATGCTCTGGATGCTTTTTGTGCACACCAAGGAATCGGCCATATTGATGCTGTGCAGGCTGATATTTGGTGTGGACTCCCTGGCCATGGGTACAAACCTTGTTTATTTGGATCCGCTGATCATTTCACTTTCGGTATCGACTATTGTGACCATCGTTGTCGGGTTGTTCGCAAAACCGGATCTGGACAAGAAGCATGTCGAGCTGTGTTTTGCGCACAAAGAGTAAAGCCAAGGAGAAGGAGGTTTGAATGATGTTGGGAATACAAGATACGGGGGCCTTACTGGCATATGTTTTTAGCGCTTTAAGCACGCTGCTGTGCATTGTTTATGGTGTTGTTAACTGGAACAGGGGTTCAGACGACTGAATAGCCCGGCGTATAATGGGGCACAGACTCATCATGGAAGGGCTTCACATCAATTTTTCCACGTAAAAAAGTCCGGAATTTGGCTCCGGTTTTTTTTGTATTCTCTTTTCGAACGCTTTTATAGTACAAGTGATCCTCATGTGCTATAATAAACACATCAGGCAAAACATATCAAAGGGGGTCGCAAGTTGACGAATTCTTTAACACAGGATATGGCCGACATGGTTGGTGAAATTGAAAGACTGAAACGAGAAAAGAACGCGGTGATAGTAGCCCATAATTATCAGATCGATGAAGTACAGGATTTAGCCGATGTTGTAGGAGATTCCTTCAGGTTAAGCCAGTATTGTGCATCCTCAGACTATGATACAGTGGTCTTTTGCGGGGTTCATTTTATGGCTGAAAGCGCTAAAATCCTGTCACCCGAAAAGACTATCCTGCTGCCCGAAATAGACGCGGGCTGCCCGATGGCCGACATGGTTACCGCCAGTGCTCTCAGGGAGGAAAAGAAAAAGTACCCCGGCGCGGCCACCGTATGCTACATCAATTCCTCGGCTGAAGTGAAAGCTGAATGTGATATTTGCTGTACCTCCTCCAATGCGTTAAGGGTGATTCGGTCTCTTCCACAAAAAGAGATCCTGTTTGTTCCCGATCAAAACCTGGGCCATTATATCGCACAGCAGGTACCCGAAAAAACGATTCATTTATGGAAGGGTTTTTGTGTCACACATCACCGGTTCAAAAAAAGAGATGTGGAGGCCGCACGCGCGGTACATCCTGATGCGCTGCTGCTTGCACACCCGGAATGCAGGCCCGAGGTCGTTCAGTTGGCCGATTTTACCGGAAGCACGGCTGAAATCATCGCCTATGCAAAGAACAGCCCACACCGAAAATTCCTGATCGGTACTGAAATGGGTGTTTTGCACAAGCTCGAACGAGATAACCCCGAAAAGGTTTTCTACATGCTTTCTCAGGGCTTCATTTGCCCGAATATGAAAAAAACCTCTGTAAGCAGCGTTTATCAGGCATTAAAACGAATGCGTCATGAGATCAACATAGACCCAATGGTGGCCGAGGGTGCCCGCAAAGCCCTGGAAGCCATGCTGAGGGTTGGTTAAGCTATCAAATGCTCCTAAGACCCCTGCCTCATAGCGTATTTTTAGCCCTTTGGGCTGAAAAACGCGTGGTGGGGATAAACCGATTTTACGGGGAGGGACAAAACGGATACCCATCCGGAAAGATGAAAAGGAATTATCAGATTATTTTGTTCATCAGCATACTGCTTGTGGCCTTTGTTTTTTTAGCGTGTTGTAAAAAGGCCGTTACAGGAAACAAGCCGGAGGTATCTCCAACCGGTTCTGCAATGCAGCCCTCCGACACGCCTCACCCATCTGAAGCTGCCGGAGAGCTGATACCTGTGATTGAAGCCCCGAAAACCATCATACGGGAAACGGTAGTTCAAAACATGGCGGATCTGGTTTTTGCGGATCACCTGCCTTCAGATCTTTTGTTATATGTCGATGAGCATATTGCAGCCGCAACCCCTCAAGAAGCCGACAGCATGCTTCTTATTCTTGAAAGCGTCCAGAAAGCATGGCTTGAGTATTATCTGGAGAGGCTGAATTTCAGCGGGAACGCCGATCCGCAAACCAATCAGGCTTATACCGATGATTTGGCTTTAAATGGTTTGAAGCTGGTGGAAGTGAACAGGCACATGGTTCCGGCCATCGACTACAGCCTTTACAGGAAGTGGGAAGGAATGCTGTCAGGCTGGTTCCGGGATTATATCGGCATTGTTCAGGCTGAAACCGACTCACCTGCCGTTACAAACGGAAAGCTCACAGTTCCAAAGGAAGAGCTGGAAAAAAGGCTGCTCATTACTTCCGGATATATCGAGAACTATCCGAATTCCATCAGGGTCAATCAGGTTCTCAATCTGTACGATTCCTATCTGTATGGTTACCTGTATGGATACGGAAAAGATACGGCCATCGATTTTACCACCCGTCAGATCTCAAAAGATTTTTATAACCGATATCTGGAGTTTGTAAAGAACAACCCTGATACCCGCGTTTCTTCCATTATTGCGGGTTATGCCGCAATCATTGAAAAAGGGTCGTTTCTGCTAACCGAAGAATTAGAGAAATACCTGGAGCAGGTTTTCTCCAACCTGGAGGATCAGCAAATTGTTGTGCGCAATGACATTGGCAGGCAGATCCTGATGGAGCGTATCGGCGGGCTTTTGCCCCAGAAAACCGGATTCACCTGGAACTGTATTGGCCCCGGTGAATATAGTCACAGGGCCGCGCTCACTGAAATTCATACCGAAGACGGTAATCCGGTTTACACGGTTACCGGTCTTGTCTCAGACCCCTCCGTTGCAAAAAACCCTGATGTGTCCGCTGCCATTGAATTAGAGTATAGAATTGAAAAGAACCTGCTGTCTCAGATAAAGTATGCTCCGTTTTTACCGGATTCAGATTTTAACGGGCTCGAGCTCATCCGCTATCCTTTTGTCCAAGGCCACTATTGGTATCAGTATCCCGAGGATGAAATATTCAACAGCACGTGCATTTATACTGAAATCATCTCAGTTTCACAGGAAAACGGACAAAGCGTATACGAGGTGGAATACAGGGATCCTTCCAACGGCCGTTATGAGCGAAGGCTTCTGCAGGAAGGCAAAGGCACAATTGCCTTTACAAAGCTTTGTTCTGATGATACCGGTGAAACATTTGAAACAGGGTATTATATAGACGAAGCGAGCACAGGCTATCCACAGTTGCTCGTCCCGTAAGAGCCTCGCTGCAGGCTCAGATTTGCAGATTCCATAAATTTAGAAGCTTCCGGTGATAAAACCGGCTACTGCAGACGGTAGGTGCTTTTGCGGCTATTTCCGGCAGGATTGCATTCTGCCCTGTGTGATGCTACTATTAGAACGAGGCAGCTTTTTGGTTCCTGTTTGGCTTGCCCAAAAGCAACAATCAATCGGGCAATCTCGCTGCATAAACCTGTTCCGATGATTATCGGGCTCATGCAGTGAAATTACAGATATATATAGTTGAGTATTCGTGCATTCGAATGTTTTCGGATGACACAGATGAAAAGGTGACAATATGAAAGTGAACCCAATGGTAAAATTTATTTTGTATGCTGTAGTGCCGGTGCTGGCCATCTATCTGTTGTTCCGCATCAATACATACGCCGGTATTATCAGCCTGGCAGCCTGGATTCTTTTAGTGGTGTATACCAATCGGGCGTTGATTTACCGGCTGCGCGGCCAGGCCGAATATGCAAAGGGCAATATGGATAAAGCACTAAAGCTGTTTGAAAAGGCTGTCACGTTTCCGAAAGCAAGCCATGAAATGAAGGTGAATTATGGTTTTCTGCTGCTGAAAACAGGCCGGCTGGAGGAAGCGGAAAAAATCCTTCAGGAATGCGTGGCACAGGGCAAATCAGAAGACGGAAAAAATCTGGCAAGGTCCAATCTTGCCATTGTCCTTTGGAAAAAGGGCCAGTTGGATCAAGCCGTTACCATGCTCAAGGAAGTGATTGCCAACTACAAAACCACAGCCATATATGGCAGCCTGGGCTATTTACTGATAGAGCAGGGGGATTTGGAGGAAGCGCTGCAATTCAATCTGGAAGCTTTGGAATATAACCCCGACAATACCATCATTCTGGACAACCTTGGTCACCTGTATTATTTGCGGGGGGAAATGGATAAGGCCGGGGAAATTTTTGAAAAGCTGAAGGAGAAAAACCCGCATTTTCCCGAAGCCTGGTACGATTACGGAAGGTTGCTTGAGGATACCGGACGTAAAGAGCAAGCAGCAGAAATGTATCAAAAGGCGTTGAACAGTACCTTCAGTTTTAACAGTACCATCACCGTTGAGCAGGTTCAAAACCGTTTGAATGGCTTAACCGAGAAAGAGGAAAGTAACGAATGATAAAAACCGATATACTTCATGAGATGTTTGGCATCGACCCCAGGTTGATCGCGAAGGCGGAAACTGCCGAAGAAAGATGCCGCTCGATTTATGACCGGATCGACAGCATTGCCGCCTGGAACCAGGGTAAGGTTATCCGGGCCATGCAGAAATACCGTGTCAGCGACACGCACTTTAACAGCTCCACCGGTTACGGTTATAACGACAGAGGCCGGGAAATCCTCGAGCAGGTCTACGCCGAGGTTTTCAAGGCCGAAGATGCTCTTGTCCGGCACCAGATCACCTGCGGCACCCATGCCCTTGCTTTGTGCCTGTATGGGGTTTTAAGGCCTGGAGACGAGATGCTGTCGGTCACAGGAAAACCATACGATACCCTCGAAGAGATCATTGGAATCCGAGGGGAAGCAGGAAACGGTTCCCTGAAGGATTACGGGGTATCCTACCGTCAGGTGGAACTGCTTGAAGACGGCAGCATTGATTTTGATTCAGTGGCAAAAGCGATTACCGCGAAAACAAAAATGGTATTCCTGCAGCGCTCCAGAGGATATGCATGGCGCGATCCGGTTACAGTGGAGGATATTGAAAAAACCGTTGCTTTTGTAAAGCAGATAAAAAAAGACGTTGTGGTCATGGTAGACAATTGCTACGGGGAATTTACCGCACAGAGAGAGCCAGTGGAAGCAGGCGCCGATATCGTTGCCGGTTCGCTGATAAAAAACCCCGGCGGCGGCTTGGCCCTTTCCGGTGGATACGTGGTCGGAAGAAAAGATCTGGTCGAGCAGGCGTCCTACCGCATGACGGTGCCTGGGCTTGGCCGTGAGGTTGGCGCTACGCTGGGTCAAAACAGGGCTTTGTACCAGGGCTTGTTCATAGCACCCCATACTGTGGCACAAAGCTTAAAGGGTGCTGCTTTTGCAGCTTCGTTGCTTGAAAGCCTGGGGTACGAAACGTGCCCGGCGTTTGATCAGGAACGCAGCGACATCATCCAGGCCATTCGGCTTAACAGCCCGGAAGCGGTGATTGCTTTCTGCCGTGGCATTCAAAAGGGATCTCCCGTCGATTCCTTCGTGACCCCCGAACCGTGGGAAATGCCCGGTTATGATTGCCCTGTAATCATGGCGGCCGGAGCTTTTGTCCAGGGTTCTTCCATAGAACTGTCGGCGGATGCACCCATACGCCCGCCTTACACGGCTTACCTTCAGGGCGGGCTGGTATATGACCATGTAAAAATCGGCGTATTGTGCGCCGTTCAGGAGCTGTTGAACAATGCTCTATTGCAGCTGTAACCGATGAAGGTTTCAAACCGTTTCCGAATGCCCGAATGAAACCGGTATTGCGGAGGGAAAAATGAGTACGAAGGATAAAGGCACGCAAGGAAAGCTCCGGAAAAAGCTTGTACGAAAAAAACAACAAAAAGGTGGAGTTGCACGGGTTTTACTCGTGATATTTGCTCTTCTGTATCTGCCGGCATTATGGAACTGGCTGTTTCATGGCAGCATCGAAACCGACATCCTCGACAGCGGGTTACTTGAGATGAAAATTCCGTCTCAAGGTGTGTTCATCCGTGAAGAAACCGCAGTTGCCGCTCCAAAGGATGGAATCATCGTTCCAAGGGTCAGCTCATCCGAACGGGTCCCAAACAGGTACGATTATGCCATGCTCATCGATGAAACCAGCAGCCTGACCCTTCAAAAAATTGGAGATCTGGAGGAGGATATCATTCGTCAGGTTGCTGAAAGCTACCCAAACAGCCTGGAGCAGCACCCGGAATTTCGTGAGCAGGTTCAAAATGAAACCAGCAGGCTTTCCAGCCTTGCCGCTGAGAAGGACTTGCCGTCAATTAAAGGTATAAAATCGGCGTTGGAGCGATTGTTATACCATCGGAACAAGGAAGTGTTTCAGGGTCAGGCCGATCGGCTATATCTGCAGAATGAAAAGGATGAGCTTGAAAAGCTGAAACAGAACCTCAATCAAAATGCAATGATAATTCGATCCAGTTTTTCAGGGTTGGTGGTCTGGGACGATCAAAACGCTGATATCAAATATTTGCCTGAAAACATGGGGAATTTAACCCCTGATGATCTTACGCTGAAGGATTCCGACAAGCAAAATACCGCAGAAGGAAATGGAGGCTCCCTTGGCTTGATCAGAGCGGAAGAGGCTTTCACAGTGAAAAAGGATCAAACCTTTGCCAGGCTTGTCAATAATGAAAGGAGCTGGTATGTCTGCTGTGTCGATAGTAAAAAAGCCGGGCGTATTCAGAGTGGCAACGCCCTTTCTCTGAAGGTTGACGGGCTGGAGGGGTTAATTCCGGGTATGGTTGAATCGGTGCAGCCCATGGGTGATGCGACCGTTGTTACTGTATCCTTTAACCGTATGGTTGAAAAAACCGTTCATCTGCGGCATGTCAGTGCGGATCTGATTGTTGAAAATATTGAGGGGCTGAAAATCCCTGTAAGAAGCCTTGCCAACCGGAATATCCACGACAATACCGCTGATGTTATCCTGGTACGGCTGAACCGGGCTGTAATCAAAAGAGTTGTCGTTGTTGCCGAACAGGATACCTTTGCGGTGATCGACACATTGGCTGGATCCTCTGAAACCAATCCGGTGAGCGCTTTTGACATCTATGTGGTTAATCCGAAGAATATTGAGGAAGGACAGGTCATTGACTGATGCTTGAAGCCTTGGAGCAACAAAAGCTTGCGGATAATCTGGCAAGAATACGGGAAAGAATTGCGGCGGCGGCGCTGCGCAGCGGACGCAAACCGGAGGATATTCTGCTGGTGGCGGTGTCCAAAACGGTTTCTGCAGATTTCATTGAAGCCGCCATTCAAAAAAAAGTTTTTCATTTTGGTGAAAACAGGGTTCAGGAACTATTGGAAAAATACGATATATTGGGTGAGAGCTGTAACTGGCATTTAATTGGCAGGCTTCAGACGAATAAAGTGAAAAGCATCATCGGAAAGGTTACCATGGTGCATTCACTTGATCGGCTGGAACTGGCGCAAGAGCTTCAAAAGAGAGCTTTTGCTGCAAACCGTACCATTGATTGCCTGGTGCAGGTGAATGTTTCCGGTGAACAAACAAAAGCGGGCGTGGAACCTGAGGCATTGTTTCCCTTTTTGCAGAAGGTTTCATTGCTTGATCATATCAGGATCAAGGGCTTAATGACCATTGCACCGGAAACAGATAACCCCGAAAATATTCGATGGGTTTTCCGTGAATTGAAGCAAATTGCTGTTGACACTGGATGGGAAAAATTAGATAATGTGACTATGCAATATCTATCCATGGGCATGAGCAATGATTTTGAGACGGCCATCGAGGAAGGGGCTAATATTGTAAGAATAGGCAGCAGTATTTTTGGATCAAGGAGCCGGAAGGAAGCATAATTTCAGAACTAGTTTTCCAAACGGTCTCCAGAGCAGTATTCCAGGGTATGAAGTTCTGTACATAACTTGTTTTTACGTAAGAGGAGTAGGAGGAAGATACAAATGGCAAACATTTTAAACAAGATGCTTGATTTTGTCGGATGGGAAACTCAAGAGGTTGAGGAAGAAATCTTTGATGAGGATGAGATGGAAGAGGGCGGTCAGAAAAACGAAAAAACCACTGCCGTTTTTCCTAAAAAGAATCACGGCAAGGTGCTGAATTTGAACAACAGTGCCACCACCAAGGTGGTTGTTGTCACACCGCAAAACATCAACGACGCAAAAGAAATTTGCGATCATCTGAGGGCAAATCGCTCTATCGTCATGAATGTCGAAAACATTGAAACTCAGATCGCGCAAAGGATCGTCGACTTTTTAAGCGGAGCCGTCTATTCTCTGGACGGAAACATTCAAAAGGTCTCGTCCGGAATATTCCTTGCTGCCCCGAACAGTGTGGATATTCTTGGAGAGACAAAGGAAGATCTGCATAATAAAGGGGCGTTCCCCTGGGCAAAATAGAATGTCACAAATGCCTTGGAGCTCTTTGATAGAGCCTGATTACTCCAGCGACGGGTTCCACGGCAGGAAACCTGCATGATTATGTTAACACAAACACCATTATGCCTGAGTTTTATACTTTTGAAGCCGGTTTTAGGAACAGCGGTCATTATATTTTTCAGAGTTGTCGGTGGTTTGGTTTTGCTTCGTTTTTTATTCTCTCTGGTGGTTATACCAAAGGAAAACAAGCTAAAGCAGTTTGTTACCGATATAACAGAGCCCATATTGTCACCGGTAAGAAAGATGATAAGCAAATCCGCATATGGGAAAACCCTCAGGTTTGATGCTTCGCCTTTTATCACATGCATTCTGTTGGGTTTGCTTGAATTTATTCTTTTAAAGCTATTTTCATTCATGGGCTTATAGTACCTTATTGCAACAAACTTTGCAGCAATAAGGAGCCTCTATTTGGTTGCAGGCGAATTAGTTAGCGTCGGAGGACAGCATTATGAATTATACACCAAACGATCTGTCAAATATTGTTTTTCGCAAATCCATAGTGGGCGGTCTGAATGAGGATCAGGTCTATGAAGTAGTCCAGAAGGTCATTGAGGATTATTCTGACTATATTCACGAGATGATGAAGGTAAAGGATCAAACCATGGAGCTGAAGGACAGGTTGTCCTATTTTGAAAAAATTGAGGATACGCTGAAAAACAGCCTCATTCTTGCGCAGCAAACCAGTGGTGAAATCATTGCCAACGCCGAACGAAAAGCCGAGAATATCATTGCCGAAGCGAACAACAAGATGAGAACGATGATTGAAGAAGCCAACAGGGAAGTGATTCGCATCCAGTTTGAAACGGAGCGGTTGAAAAAGGATTTTGCTGTTTACAGGGGGAAAATGAGCACGAACATTCACGCACAATTGAAGCTGCTTGAAGAGTTTGATTAGTGCCTTATTGGCCTTTTTCTGCGACTTGATTACGGGCGTTGCCTGTTTTATAGCTTTCAATGTAAATAAAGCCTCTGCTGATAAAGGCGGGAAGTCACAAAGACATGTTGTGAACCCACCCAATAGGGCAAACCGA
>CAYVFB010000030.1:0-32930 GCA_964450305.1 uncultured Ruminiclostridium sp. | reverse complement strand
ACCTTCTTCATCAGCTTGTCAATAAACATGGCTCTGTTCCTCCTGTTGTTCGATTTTCTGAGAGAATCGGCACTTGCCGATGTATGAGCAAGATTTTTCACTTTGTCTGGTATGTCACACTTTGCTTGAAATGACAACCTTAATTCAAATTGGTACGAGCTTTACGCACTGCAATGAATGAATCCTACGCCAACCTGTCAGGTCATCAGTTTCCCGTCCCTTACAACAATTTTTCCATTCACAATCGTCGTTGTGACCCTGCCGGTAACCGGCCACCCGTGATAGGGGGTGTTTTTGCTTTTGGACACCATTTTCCCCACATCAATGGTATAGCTTTCGTTGGGATTAAAAACAATGATATCGGCCATTTTGCCTGGAAGAAGTTCGCCCTTGTCCAGCTTCAAGATTTCTGCCGGTTTTTTGCTCATCCTGTGAACAAGCTGAACCATGGACAGGTGTCCGGCCTTTACAAGAGTGGTATAAGCCAGTGGCAGTGCTGTTTCAAACCCAATAATGCCATTGGCGGCCTGGTCGAATTCAACATTTTTTTCATCCTCGTGATGCGGGGCATGGTCTGTGGCAATGATATCGAGAACACCATCCGTAAGCCCCTGGATGATAGCATCTACATCATCCTCATTTCTTAAGGGTGGGTTCATTTTCGCCATTGTATTATAGCCTTCGCAGGCTTTCTCTGTAAGGGTGAAGTAATGAGGGCAGGTTTCTGCCGTCACCGCAGCACCCCTTTTTTTTGCCTGGCGTACAAGCTCCACCCCAAGTGCCGTACTCACATGGCACAGATGTATTGGAATGCCGGTGCGCTCAGACAGGATGATGTCCCTTGCAATCATGATTTCTTCGCTGGCCTTTGAAATGCCCCGAAGCCCCATCATCGTGGATAACGCCCCCTCATTCATCGCCCCGCCGTCGGAAAGGTTGGAGTCTTCCGAATGACATATCACCGTCACGCCAAACATATGGGCATATATCATCACCCGCTGCATTACCTGAGAGTTTTCCACCGATCGTCCATCGTCGGAAACAGCCACAATACCTGCCTGCTTCATCTGCCCGATATCAGCCAGTTCTTCTCCGTGAAGCCCCTTTGTCATCGCCCCGATGGGATAAACATGTACAACCCCTTCCCTTTGAGCCTTATCAATGATATACCGCACCACAGCCTTGTTGTCTGCGGGCGGGTTTGTGTTGGCCATGCATGCGATGGAAGTGAAGCCACCCATAGCCGCGCTTCGGGTACCCGTCACAATATCTTCCTTGTATTCATAGCCCGGATCCCTAAGATGGCAGTGTGCGTCCACTAACCCGGGGAGTACATAGCTGCCCCCTGCATCAAGAACTTCGTCAGCTTCGCAGGTTAAGCCCCGCTCAAGCCTTGAAATAACGCCATCTTCAACCAGAATATCCAAACGGGTTTCCTGTTCGTTGGTTATAACCATTCCGTTTTTGATCAATATCTTCACGCTAGTCCCTCCCTGTCAGCATATACAACAATGCCATTCGTATGGCCACACCATTTGTCACCTGTTCGTTAATGACCGAACCATCACCATCAATCACCGAAGAGCTCATTTCCACACCACGGTTTACCGGCCCTGGATGCATCCATATGGCATGCTTCTTCGCCATGGCCATAATGGCCGGGTTCAGCCCAAAAAAAGCCGTGTATTCCGCCAGGGAAGGATAAAACGCTTTCTTCTGCCTTTCCAGCTGCACCCGAAGGCCCATCACCACATCCGCGTCCTTTACGGCATCCTGCAGCGTTGGCGCAACGGTTGCCCCCATCTTTGTGATATCCGGAGGGATAAACGTAGAAGGTCCAAATACAACAGGCGTTGACCCCATTTTTGAAAGCCCCAGGATATTGCTGCGCGCCACCCGGCTATGGAAGATGTCCCCGATGATAGCCACCTTCAGGCCGTTTAAACTCCCCAGATGCTCTCTGATGGTATACATGTCCAGAAGCGCCTGGGTGGGATGCTCGTGCATTCCGTCTCCTGCATTGATTACCGACGCGCGGACATGCTTTGCCAGCATATGCGGTGCTCCGGACAAGCCGTGACGAATCACAACCACATCAGCTCCCATGGCGTCCAGGGTTTTGCCCGTATCTATCAGGGTTTCACCCTTGGACACACTGCTGCCGGACGCGGTGATGTTCACTGTATCAGCACTCATGTATTTCCCGGCCAGCTCAAAGGAAACCCTTGTTCGGGTGCTGTTCTCATAAAAAAGCGTCACGACGGATTTTCCGCGCAGGTAATGTACCTTTTTACTGTCGCTCTGCACGATTTTTTTCATTTCCAACGCCCTGTCCAGAATTGATGTGATTTCCGACGGTGTCAGCTCTGCCATTCCCAGAACATCCTTATGCATTAACCTCATTTGTGTACGCCTCCCCGGTTCAGTCTGCCCTTCTTTTGATACTTATCGCTGGTGTGTCCTGCTGCATGGTTTCTTCAGTATAAAACATATGCTGCTATGTTTAGCTGTTCAAGCCTGGATATGCCTGTCTTCTTATGGTCTCATAAAAAAATAGTAAGGCCGAAAGCCTTACTATCTATTGGAAAAATAAACAATTGTTTTGTTTGGATCTTGAAAAAAGGAAATACGATGTCTGAGGATATAAAACCTGTTTTTTTTCAGTTTTCCCTCCTGGGGTTTAGCAAAACCGTACAACGTACTTCCCTCCATTTCTACATCCTTGATATAGTAACATAAAACTTTTTGGTTGTCTACAACTTTTTTGCTCCATGGAAACTATTGCTGGTTGAAATCCATTCCGCATTATGTTAACCTAAAAGTACGGAAACCGATTGTTTAGAAAGGAGATACCGATGCAGCAGCGTATGCAACTGATACAAAAAAGCTTCAGCCGGATGAAAAAAACACCAAAAAAAGTCCTGAAGATTGGATTCTGGTGTCTTATCGCTTTTACTTCAGCATCTGCCGTTCTGGCTGTGGTGAACATGCTGGCACCGGCACTGCATAGCGATATGCCTCTTTTAATCCAATCGCTTTTCATCTATGGATTTTATTTATGGGCAGAGCTGACAGTAGGTGCTCTGGTATTGGATTATGTTTTCCAATAAGTGTTGTCATCTCTCAAATCTCCCGGCAGCATTGTTTGTTTCCGGGACGTGCCAATGCGTAAGAGCATTGCATGATTTCCTCCTATGCCATTTTATTCTCCAAAATGACTTTTTTGTTATGGTTTATAACAAATCTGTCTCTAATCTTTAGCCTGGCTTCTTCGCCAGGCTATTTTTATGTTTTCTGGGGAAGCCTTATTTGAACTACCGCGTTTTTATGCTGTGCAGCTGGATGAAACAGTATTTATCCCGCTATTGGATTATGAAGGTTATACTGCCTTCACAGAGTTCTGTGGGAATTCAAGTCGAATGTAAGAAAATAACAGCAAAAATCCCGGAAGGATTTCCTGAAAGGGCCTTCCGGGATTGAATGACAAAGGGTTTCTTTGCTGGAAACTACGCGCTTCTCAATGTCTTACGCATGGACGATTTTCTCCACATCAACCACAGCGGGCTGGCAATAAATACTGTTGAGTATACGCCTGCAATAAAACCAACCATCAGCGGCAGGGCAAAATCCATCAGCGAAGTAATATTGTTCACCGCTGCAAAAACATACAGGGTGGCAACCGTTAACAGCGTTGTTGCCGCTGTATTGATGGTGCGGGTAAGTGACTGCATAATACTGGTATTGACGATCTCTTCCAGCGTATTTTTTTTCATCAGCTTACTGTTCTCTCGAATACGGTCGTAGATGATGATCGTGTCGTTCAGAGAGTACCCGATAATCGTCAGCACTGCGGAGATGAAAACCTCACCCAGGGGCAGTCTGAAAATGGTATACATCCCAAAAACCACAAGGATATCGTGTACCAGTGCCACTAAGGCTGTAATGGCTGCCGCAAAGCCATGCATCGCGCTGAACCTCCAGGTTACATAAAATACTATTATTCCTGAGGCGATCAATACAGCCAACAGCCCATTGTTCAGGGTTTCACTGCCTATGCTGGGTCGAACGCTGAGTATTTCCTGGCTCCCGCCCTCTTTGACATCAAAGTTTTGGGTAACCGTGTCAATAACAATATTTCTTTCTTCATCGGTTAGCGTCTCTTTGCTGGCAATATCCAATCGCAGCATATATATGGTTTTATTTTCAGATTCCGGATTGCTGGTTTGCTGCATTTGAGATGTGACCGTTTTTCCAACAGCTGCTTCAACCAGGGCATCTGCTTTTTGGGCATCCACTTCACCATTGGTTTCAATCAGGATGCGTGTACCTCCGCTGAACTGAACATCCAGATTCACACCGTTGATCAGGAAAGCAACAAGCCCGGCCAGAATGATCACAGCAGAAATGGCAAAAAACTTTTTTTGATGCTTTATAAAATCAAAAACCTTCATCTATATTCACCTCCGTTATTTCACGCCATAAAGCCATTTGTTCTTCAAGACTTTTACACCGGTCACTGACCGCAGCATGATCTTGGTTGCCGTAACGGCGGTGATAAAGCTTAAAAAGACGCCTATGGTCAGTGTCATCGCAAAACCTTTGATGGGACCTGAACCCATCGCATAAAGCACAATGCCCGTAATCAGCGTTGTGACGTTGGAATCGAGTACTGCGGCAAAAGCGCGATCAAAACCCTGATCCACAGCAGCCCGAAGTGTTTTGCCTTCCTTAATCTCTTCCTTGATTCTTTCAAAAATAACACAGTTCGCGTCAACACCCATTCCAATGGCCAGGATGATACCGCCAATACCGGGGAGTGTGATGGAAATGCCGGTCCATGCAACCGATAGAATGGTAAGAACGGCCAGCGCAAGAAGGCCGATATCGGCCAGAAGCCCAGGCAGTCGATAGACTATCAGCATGAACAGACACACCATTATAAACCCAACAATTCCTGCCGTAACAGCTACATCCATAGCACCCTGTCCCAGCTGCGGGCTGATGGAGTCTACTTTTGTCGCCACCAGCCTGAAGGGCAGTGAGCCGGAGCGGATGGTCGCAGCAAGTTCCGATGCGGCCATAGCATCCTCCTGACCTGTGATGACGGCGGAGCCACCATCGATGCGTGACTTCACACGTGCCACTGAAACAAAATCATTGTCCATATATATGGCGATGTATTGACCCACCAGACGGCCGGTAGCCTCTGCAAAGGATTGGGTTCCCGACGGATCCAGCTCCAGCATGACTACCCATTCATTGGTATTCGGATCTTTTCCCGGGTTTGCATCCTTCACCTGTGTACCCTGGAGTACAACTCTTCCGGTGGGTAAAAAATCGCCATTCTCATCCACTTTATCAAGATCTACTTCCTGGAAGGTTAACAAGGATGTTTTCCCGAGTTCGTCAAGGGTCTCCCGGGGGTTAAAGTTCGTTTCACCCTTTGGCCAGGGGATTTCAACGGTAATACGATTGTTCATCTGGTCAATCGTAACGCTTTTATCAAAAATTTGCTTGTTTTCAAGCCTTTTATCCAATATTGTTTTTGCTGACTCAAGGCCTTTGGCCATCTCTTCCTTTGTAAAGGTTCCTTGCTGTATATCGGGTTCGAGGATTGCACTGACACCCCCGCGAATATCGATTCCTGTACGCACATTATCATTTTTCAATTCGTTTGCAGCCAGCAGTGCAAATACAGTAATCACAAGAATGACCACAAACAGCATGTATACACTGTTTTTTCTCATGAAGTATTCCTCCTCCTTCGTCGTTCCGCTCATGTTATTATATATTCTAAGTGAATCCGGGTCAATAATGATTTACAGGGCTTTTGTGTTGCAACCTGCAGTTGGCCTCTTTATCAGCCGCGACCTGAATTGGGCTATAACAGTTGGGTCCTGTTGATGATCAGCTCAAATTTCAGCCCCAAAAATTCAGCTGCTCCACGATTCATTTTCATCCTGTCCAGAAAGATTTCAAAATAGTCCATCACCGGACAGATCAATGTATCGATCTCCAGTTGCAGAATCGCTTTCCTGTCCTCAGCGTCCACAACAAGCTCTGATTTCACGACGGCATAGTTCACCCGGTCATGAATATCAAAGGTTGCAATATCTTTGTTTGTTACCCTGGATCGATGCACGTCTGATTTATCAGCCAGAATCAGTGCGGCTGAAACATTGCTGACTGCGGTCCCACTGGACTCATCATGATTGCCGATAGCCTGCATGATTTCACCAGCTTCTTCATAGTCCATCCCCATGCCTGTGAGGATTCTGTATGCCATATAAGCACCGGTATGCGCGTGATCCTGACGGTTGACGGCATTTCCGATATCGTGCAGATATCCGGCAATTCTGGCAAGCTCTGTTTCACGTGGATCGTGCCCCAGCTTTTTCAGAATGGAACCTGCCGTATTGGCGGTTCTTCCCACATGCCGGAAGGAGTGCTCAGTAAATCCCCGTATTTCCAGCTGCTTTTGTGCAAGCTTTAATAGTGTGTTGACTTCCTCATTCTTTTTGATATCGTTCAGGGTCAGCAAAAAACTCGCCTCCTTTATTCTTCGGCCTGTTCCATCGCCTTCAGCCACAGTGCGCACTCCACTCGCTTCTTTTGAAGCTCGCAGCCAATTTCATAAACCCCGGTCAGATCCTTCTGAAAGTTCCAGGCGTTTGCCGCGCATCCACCACTGCAGTAAAACCTGGCCCAGCACTGTCTGCAGGCTTTCTTTGTATATACATTCAGCCTTTTAAAGGTATCCGTAATATCGGAGCGGTTTATGCCGGAATAGATATCTCCCAGTCTGAACTCGCTGATACCGGCGAACTGATGGCAGGGATACAGATCACCCTGTGGGGTAACCGCAAGATATTCGGTGCCCGAGCCGCAGCCTCTCAGCCTTTTAGCCACACAAGGTCCGCCTTCAAGGTCAATCATGAAATGAAAGAAATTCACTTTTCGGCCTTCGCTGCGCAGTCTCAGCAATTCATCGGCCAGTTTCTCATACTCCTTGAACAATAAAGGAAGATGCTCTTTGCGAATCTCAAAGCCCGATCCGTCGGGAAGAACAACAGGCTCTACCGAAAGCTGATCAAAACCTAACTCCGCCATGTGCAGCACGTCCCTGGAAAAATCCAGATTGCTTGCGGTATAGGTGCCCCGAACATAGTAGTCTTTGTCCCCCCGTTTGGCTGCCATTTGTTGAAATATCGGAACAATGGCGTCATAGGAGCCGCTTCCGTCTTTTCTGCACCTCATCCGGTCATGGACATCCTTTCGGCCATCCAGGCTTAGAACGATATTGTCCATGGTATCGTTCAGGTACTCTATATCCTCAGGCTTCAACAAAACCCCATTGGTGGTAATGGTAAAGCGAAAATGCTTGCCGCCGATTTTCTCTTTTTCCCTCGCGTAATGCACCGTACCCTTTACCGTATCCAGATTTAACAGGGGTTCACCACCAAAAAAATCGATTTCAATATTTCTGCGGTTTGCGGAATTTTCAATCACAAAGTCAATGGCTCTTTTAGCAACCTCAAGGCTCATCTGGGTTTTCTGACCATGATAGTTTCCCTCGCCGGCAAAGCAGTATTTGCATTTCAGGTTGCAGTCATGAGCAATATGAAGGCATAAAGCCTTTACCACTGTCGGGGCGGAGGTATTTGTAAAGAGTGCCTCATAGGGATCCTTTGAGAAAAGCAGCCCCTGCGCAATCAGGTCATTCAATTCGCAACAGGCTTCCTGGATGACCTCTTTGCCATATTGCCGTTCCAGAGCATCCAGCTTGTCCGGATCCGGTTGTCCGTCTTGATTGAAGCAGGCCAGCACACGGCTTGCCTTCTCATCCAGAACATGCACCGCTCCGCTGTTTACATCCAAAGCCATATGCATATCCCGAATGGCAAACTGATGAATCATAATATCTCCTCAACAAAAGCAAAAGAGCTCTGCAGCCCTTTTGTTGTTCCTGTTACCAGGTATTGTGAATTTCCCTTCGAAAAAAAGAACCAGGGGTTTTCGGTTACTTTCTTTCACATTTTTGGTTGGCAACGGTGCAGGAAGTCTTGCAGGCCGACTGACAGGATGTTTGGCATTCGCCGCAACCAACCTTTTTCAGATCTCTGTTCAAAGAATTCCCGTTGATGGTCTTTATGTGTTTCATGATATAACCTCCTTGAAAAACTGCATATTCTGTACCGAGACATTATAACATAACGAGCAATGACTGTGCAAGAAGCAAAGCCACCGCATCAGGAGCTCCTTTCGTTTTCCATTAAAAGAACCTGCATTCCCATATATCGTTTCAAGGTTGCTTCGGTCTGGTTTGCAAGGTCATCCAGAAACATCCTGTATAAAACGGGGTTCTCCAGCAGGTACTTTGTATCCAATATGCGTTCACAAAGTGAACAAAACCGTTTTAGCACCTCGGGATCTTCCAGAACCCGGCTGTTCCGTTCCCTGGCCAGAATCAGCTTCAACAGGGATGGTATTTTAACAAGGTAGTTCTCCTCGTTCTCTTCAACCCCCAGCAACATGGCCAAATCAATATCCAGACGTCGGATGATCTTCAGCAGAATATCAAGATTTGGATTTTTCTTCACCCCGTTTTCAATTTGGGACAGATATCCCGGGGAAATATCCAACTCCTGGGCAAATGAAACCAGAGAAATGTTATTCTCTTCTCTTTTTGCCCTGATGATCTCACCCACTTTTATCTGCATATGAACCCGCTCCCGATATAATATTCTTTTTTCTGAAACAGTAAAACGGTCAGCTACCCTTCCAGGATAACCTTGTGATATACTTTCTTCCCCTTGCGGATCAAAACTTCACCGTTTTGGAATGATGCAACCGTTATCACAAGGTTTGGATCATCCACACGTTCACCGTTGATGTACAGCCCGCCCTGCTGCACAAGCCTGCGGCCTTCGCCCTTGGATGGAGCCAGCCCGCAGTGTACAAGCAAGTCCGGAACACCCATGCCTTCACCGAAGGTTTGTGAAGGTATCGCAGTAGAGGGCATATTTTCCGAAGATCCACCCCCGGCGAAAAGTGCCTTCGCCGCGTCACTGGCCTTTTGCGCGTTTTCTTCACCGTGAACGATTTTCGTGACCTCGAAAGCCAGAACCTGCTTAAGCTCGTTGATCTTCTCCTGTTGGCAGGCTTCATACTCCAGGATTTGTTCCATGGGAATGAAGGTAAGCAGCTTCAAACATTTGATGACATCGGCGTCATCTATGTTCCGCCAGTATTGGTAAAACTCATACGGGGATGTTTTTTCAGGATCCAGCCACACTGCGCCCTTTTCAGTCTTGCCCATTTTCTTGCCCTCGCTGGTGGTCAGCAGCTGGAAGGTCATGCCGTATACTTCCTCCCCTTCCACCCGGCGCACCAGCTCAACGCCGCCGATGATATTGCTCCACTGATCATCGCCGCCCAGCTCGAAGGTGCAGTGATAATCCTGATACAGCTTTAGGAAATCATAGCTTTGCATCAGCATATAGTTGAACTCGATAAACGACAGCCCTTTTTCCAGCCTGGATTTAAAGCATTCCGCGGAAAGCATGCGGTTGACTGAAAAATGAACCCCGATATCTCGTAAAAAATCGACATAATTCAGCTTCAACAGCCAATCGGCATTATTCACCATCAGCGCCTTGCCTTCGTTGAAATCGACCAGATTGCGCATTTGCTTTTTAAACTGATCCGCGTTGTGCTGAATTTCCTCCTGGGTCAGCATTTTGCGCATATCTGTCTTCCCGGAGGGGTCGCCCACCATGGCCGTGCCACCGCCCAAAATGGCTACAGGCCTGTGCCCGGCACGCTGCATATGGGCCATGACAATCAGTTGCAGGAAATGCCCTACATGAAGGCTATCTGCTGTGGGGTCAAAGCCGATATAAAAAGTAATCTTCTCCTTCCCCAGAATTTCCCTTATCTTATCCTCATGGGTTACCTGTGCGATAAAGCCGCGTTCCTTCAGAACATCATAAACATTTGAATTTCCCAAAACATGTCCATCCTTTCCTTTATCCAACCAACATGCCGACAGGCATGTTTATCATCTTACCTGTTTCTTTCGTGTACAGCCGATTCAGGCTCGATCACAATCATTATTTATTATAATGAATTATTCCCTGAAGTTCCAGCTTAATTGAAAAAAAACTTCTGATCCACGATTTTTATGCTATAATAACTTTACGGGAAAGAACATTCCTGTTTTTTGTGATGCATTGATTGCTGCAAAGCACTTGCGCGAATGGATCCTGGATCATTTATCATTATCCGGGTTCCTTTCAGGAGGAAGATATGAAGTTGAATTTACGCGGTTTATTTAAACCAAAACCGAGATCCGGCAATGAGCGTCCTAAGGTGAAACGAGAGAAAAAAGCGAAACCAGCCATTTCTGCACCGAAGAAGCGGTCTCCTGTCGTGAATGCCCTGCTGTTTTCCCTGAAGGTAATATGGGGGGCTATCAGGCTGATCCTTACCATTCTCATCGTTGCAGGTTTTATCGGCAGTGGTCTTGTTGCAGGCCTGGTTTATGGATATATCGAAACAACGCCCGAGTTAAGCGCCGTTGACTTAACCCCGACAAAGTACAACACTTTTATCTACGATGTTGACGGCAATGTTCTGGCTGAGCTGAAACAGAATGAAAACCGTGTCTGGATCGAATTTGCCGAGATCCCTCAGAACCTGATCAACGCGTACATCGCTGTCGAAGACAAGCGCTTCTGGGAGCATAAGGGTGTAGACTTCAGAAGGTTTCTTAAAAGCACTTATCTCAGCGCTGTCGCCAAATTGAAGGGCGAAGACGATTTGCAGGGCGGCAGTACCCTGACGCAGCAAATGGTGAAAAATCTGACCGGGAATATGAAACCCACAATAAAAAGAAAAATTCAGGAAATGTGGCAAGCACTCAAATTGGAACGTGAAGGGCTTTCCAAGGAGGATATCCTCACCCGTTATATGAATACCATTCCCATGGGCAGTACAATTTATGGTATTGAAACTGCTGCACAGGCTTATTATGGGAAAGACGTTCGTGACTTGTCCCTTGCGGAATGCGCCAGTCTGGCAGGTATCACCAACTGGCCCACTCGCTACATTCCCAACAGTGATGAAAACAAGGCAAACAACATGGAACGGGCTCACCTCATCCTGGACCTGATGTTTGAGCAGGGAATGATCACAGAAGAAGAGCACACCCAGGCCATGCAGGAGGAGGTTGATTTTACCTTCAACCCCGGCGCGGGAAAGATTACCCGCAGCAGTATTCAAAGCTATTTTGTCGAAGAAGTGATCAAATCTGTTGTAAAGGATCTCAGTGAGCAAAAAGGCATCAGTGCGCAAACTGCAGAAGACATGGTATATAACTCGGGTCTGAAAATTTATACCACTCAGGAGAAAAAGGTTCAAAATGCACTGGATGCGGTTTATACTGACGAAACCTACTTTCCCCTCATTAACGAGGAAGCTAAGCTGCGCGAGGAAATTCCCCAGTCTGCAATGGTTGTGATCGACCCTGCCACCGGTGCGGTCAGAGGGCTGTATGGCGGTAACGGTAAAAAGGAAGGTAGTGTCCTGAACCGGGCCACCGCAATCAAACGATCTCCAGGCTCTACGATCAAACCCCTGTTAATTTATGCACCCGGCATAGAAACCGGACGAATCACCGCTGCCACTATCATCGACGATGTGGCGCAGCATATGCGCCTGAACGATCTGTCCATCCCTGAGAAGGAGCGTCAGCAAATTTATCCACGAAATGTTGAAAAGAGAAACTTTGGTTTAACAACGGTTCATGATGGACTTGTTCAGTCAAGGAACGTCGTTGCTTCGTTGGTGCTGCGTGATTATACCACCTTCAAGGTTGGGCTTGACTACCTGGAAAGGGTTGGTTTACCCTGCTGGGATAAGGAGGGGATGATCTCCATCGCCATGGGCGGCGGCCTGGAAATGAACCCGCTGCGAATGGCTGCAGCCTATACGGTTCTCGCCTACAAGGGTGTTTATTGGGAGCCCTACTTCTATACATCCATCGAAGATTATGACGGCAATGTGGTTCTTGAAAAGGACCCAAAAATGACAAAGGTCTATTCCGAGCAAACCGCCTTCATTATGAATAATATTCTGCAGGATGCGGTTCTAAATGGAACCGGCAAAGGTAATCTCGTGCTGAACAAAAACGGTGAAGCCATCCCCACTGCCGGGAAAACCGGAACCGCTGACAAAAGCATTGACAAATGGTTCTGCGGAGCCACCCCCTATTATGTGGCTTCCACCTGGTATGGTTATGACAACAGCAAGACTCCTATTTCCCTGACTACTGAAGAAACAAACAATGCAAAAAATATCTGGCATGCGGTCATGACAAAAATTCATGAGGATATGCAGCCAACCGACTTTTTCAGCTCAGTCCCCGCAAAGATTGTAACCCGCAAAGTCTGCAAGGATTCCGGGAAGCTGGCAACAAGCCTTTGTGAGCAGGATCCCAGAGGTTCCCGTGTTGTTGAAGAATATTTTATCGACGGCACCGAGCCGGATTATGGTGATACCTGTGACGCTCATTTCAAGGCAAAGGTGTGCGGCGCCTCGAAGGACATTTATGGCAGGCATGTCCTTGCCAATGAGTATTGCCCGGCAGAAACAATCACAGAACAGGTGCTGGTACGTCGGCCGATTGAATACAATCCAGCGATCCTATCCGACCCATATCCGGAGGATTGGAAATATGGCGTTTATGAGGATGTGCCCTGTGCAATCCACAGCCAGCCACTGGAACCAATCATCACACTTCCGCTTCCCACCCCCACACCGGCATATGTACCATTCAGGCCTTATTAGCCTGAGATTGGTTTATCAATTACAAAAGCACGTATTCCCAGCAAATTGATGCAGGAATACGTGCTTCTTCATTAGCAGGATGTGCAAATGTCAATATTTTGTTAAATACATCAGCCGGATTTTATCGGCAATGGTCGCAATGAATTCAGAATTGGTGGGACGGTCACCATTTCGGTTTTCAGGTTGGATAAAAAACTGATACAGCTTTTGGTTGTTCACCCTTTGCCACAGCTTTTGTATGGCGCCGCGGATAGCCCTTTCCACCTTCCCGGGGGTTGTGCCGTAGCATTCGGCAATCATTGGGTATAGCTCCTTGGTGATCGGTATAAACCCCCGCTCGCTGAGAACTGTTTCAAGAATCGCTTTCTGCAGATAGCCATAGCCGCTTAAATGGGCAGGCACGCCAATATCCTGAAGCACTTTGATCACATCCGCCTCCGCATTTTCTCGCAGGTTGCGGGGTTCCTTTGCAACACTTGAGCGAGGCATGGGCTGAGCCTCTGCAGGCCTTTCTTTTCTTTCCGGTTTTCCCCGTCTGTCGGAATCATGATAAACCTGAAGGATTCTTTTTGGAAGCAAATCCATGTCATAGGGCTTTAAAATGTAGTATTCAGCCCCCAGGCTTAAGGCCTTCTTAATGTATTTGTCCTGCCCGATGGCGGTGAGCATGATGATCACGGGTCTTCGCCAGCCCTCTACCCTTTGAAGCTCTTCCAGCACGGCAATACCATCTTTTTGAGGGATAATCAGATCCAGTAATACAATATCCGGTTTTACATCAACGATTTCATGAATGGCAGTTTCTCCATCATAGGCCTTTCCAATAATCTCGAAATCGGAAACCTTTCCCAGGCTTTGTTCCACACGCAGGATATACTCATCGCTGTCATCCACCACATAAACCCTTATCTTTTCACTCACAATTCTCACCACACCCTAAATGAATCATTCAAACCATCTATTCCATTATATTCTATTTTACTTTGACAAAACAAGACTTTCTATCACAAATTGTAACATTATATCCGGATTATTTTGTGAAATGTTTCAAAATCTTCGCTTAAGGTCGAATATTCGGGAATGAACGGGGTTTAGGGCCATAAAACTGGTACAGGTAACAAAGGATCCCTCCGTTGTAGAGTTTTCTCTTTTTGTCTGCCTTCCGCCCGAAATGTTGCTCGAAGGCAAGATCTGATGTGATGACATAGAACGACCAGGTTTCCAGATTCTTTTTGAAGGTATCGGACATCTCGCCGTACAAGGCAGCATTCTGTGTTTTATCTCCCATCCGTTCACCGTAAGGTGGGTTCGTAACGACAACACCATATTCGAAACGAGATGAGGCTTCCTTTACGGGGCGCACCTGAAAATGAATGGCATGATCCACCTCTGCTTCCCTGGCATGGAACCTACAGGCATCGATTGCATCCTCATCGAAATCATACCCAAATATCTGAAGCTGCTTCTCCCTGTTTGCTAAATCGCAACCTTCCTCAACAGCCTGTTCCCACAGAGCTGGGCTTACATTCGCCCAATACTGGGCATCAAACGAACGGTTCAGGCCTGGTGCCAGATTCAAGCCCATCATCGCCGCTTCTATCGGGATGGTTCCAGAGCCGCAAAAAGGATCCATCAGTGGTTTTTCCGGCGTCCATCTGCTGATTAGCAACAGCGCACTGGCAAGGGTCTCCTTTAAGGGGGCTGGAGTGGTTCTCCTGCGGTATCCGCGCTTATGAAGCCCATCACCGGAGGTGTCCATGCCCAGAATAACGACATCCTTCAAGATCCAGAATACTACCTTGTATCTCGGGCCGGTTTCGGGAAACCTCTCCAAACTGTATTTTTTCTTCAGCCTTTCCACAATCGCTTTTTTGATGATGGACTGGCAATCTGAAATACTCATCAGTGTAGAACGCACACAGCTGCCGGTAACAGGAAAAACAGCATCAGCCGTAAGCCAATCTTCCCAGGGCAACGCCTTGGTTCCCTCAAAAAGCTGCTCAAAGGTTTTTGCCTCAAACTCCCCCATCTTCAGAAAAACCCTGTCCGCACAGCGAAGCCAAAGGTTTGCCCTGCAGATGGCCGAAACAGGCGCGGTAAATGTAACCTTTCCGTCCTCCGTAATGCTGTCTTCATATCCCAGGTGCTTCAGTTCCCTCGCAACAACAGCCTCTACTCCGAAAACCGCGGTTGCGATTAACTGTACTCTGTCATTCATATATGCCAACCTTTCAGCCCTCACTCAACCGTGGGCAGATTATTTCCAAACAGGTTACTCCTTAAAAAAGCAGGAGCCTCCTATAAATTCCTTGATGATGGAATTCATCGGAATCTCATCGCTTTCAATGGGTAAAAAATAGCTTAAGAACTCTAACAGCCTCCGAGATTCAGAATACTGGTTCTGAGAAGGCGTAATCGCCGTCAAGAGTGGTACAGCCAGCTTTTTTAACACCCCCAGCTCATAAATCAGGGATGAATTAAACATCACATCGGCGTTCTCCTGGTAGGGAAAAATATTCTTTTCCTCACCACGCCTGACCGAAGGCCACAGCTCGATGGTTTTTTCCGCCGAGCACCCCCGGAATTGATGATCCCGGATAATTCTGCGAATAAAGCGCATATCTGTGGTGGGAATCCTGTTATGCCGGTCAATACGCATGGAAGTGATTGCTGAGATATAAACCTTAAACTTACTGCTTTCAGGCACATCTGCCGTCAGCTTTGGGTTCAGGCCATGAATACCCTCTATCACCAAAACCTTTCCTTCCGAAAGGCTTAATGTCTTCCCGCTGTATTCCCGTTTTCCCGTTAGGAAGTTATAGGAGGGAATCTTCACCTCTTCCCCCTTTATCAGGCTGTTCAGTTGTTCGTTAAACAACTTCAGATCAACCGTTTCAAGGGCTTCATAATCGGGTTTGCCAAACTCGTCCACGGGGGTTTGATCCTTGTTGACGAAGTAATCATCCAACGAAATGTTCACCGGAATCAGACCATTCACGCGCAGCTGTATGGACAGCCTTTGCGCGAAGGTGGTTTTGCCGGAGGACGAAGGCCCCGCAATCAGCACGATCTTTATTCTTTCCCGGTTGTCTTGAATCATATCCGCTATGCGAGCTATCTTTTTCTCGTGCAGCGCTTCAGAAATCCGAATAAATTCGTCTGCTTTTCCCGATTCCACGATATCATTCAGCTTCCCTACATTATCAACCCCAAGAATACTAATCCACTGTCGATACTCGCTGAAAATCTGAAACAGCTTCTGTGGTATTTCGTGCTCTTCCAGGCCTGTTGGGTTGGTAGTTCTTGGTGAAATCAGGACGATGCCTTCATTGTCATACTCCAGCCGAAAAAGCTTTAGATATCCGGTCGAAGGAACCATATAGCCATAAAAGTAATCTTCCATATCATCTAAAACATAATAGCTGACATAAGACTTTTCCCGGTATTTGATTGCGCCGTATCTGTCAATGCGGTTCTCTTTCAAAAAATGCTGCCTGGCCTTTTCGGTGTCAATCGTTTCCTTCCGGAACGGAAGATCCTGCAAAACAAGCTCGGTCATCCGCTTCTCCACCTTCTCGACGGCTTCGCTGGTTAATGGTTTCAATGCTTCGAAAAAGAGCCCCTTACTGACCGAATGACATACAGCAATCTCGTCCCCGGGGAAAACATCATAAAATGCCTTGACCAGAAGAAATATCAGACTCCTTTGATAAATTCTCACCCCATCGGCACTGGAAAGGTCTACAAGGGTGATATCACACGCTTCGGTGACAGGATAGGTCAATTCTCTGATCTCATTGTTTACTCTTCCTGCTGTGACAGTGGGTTTGTTCTGCCTTGGCATACTCTTCACAAGGGTTTCCATGGTGGTTCCCTTTTCGATTTCCAGCTGTTGTCCATCAACAGTAATCTGTATTAAGCCCTTCTGCATTTATAAACCTCCTGTTTATGATACATTTTGTGGAACTTGTGTATACAAAACATATCGTGCCAATTTCAGATTTAGGTTAGCTTTGATGGGAATGCCTGCTTTATGCGGCCTAAACCGCAACAGGAATATTCTTAATCTGCGGACCAGCCTGGTAGTTCTCCAGAGAAAAATCCTCCACGCGGAAGCTGTAAAAATCTTTGATATCAGGATTCATCACCAGCTTTGGTGCAGGATAAGGCTGCCTTGCGATCAGCTCCCGAACCAGAGGAATGTGGCGGTCATAAATATGCGCATCGGCGATAACATGCACCAGTTCGCCGGGCAGTAAATCCGAGGCCCTTGCGAACATATGGATAAGGATGGCATATTGTGTGACATTCCAGTTGTTCGCCACCAATACATCCTGTGAGCGTTGGTTCAGTATGCCATTCAGCCTGTTTCCTGTAACATTGAAGGTCATACTGTAGGCACAAGGATACAGGGCCATTTCATGCAGGTCAGCATGGTTGAACATGTTTGTAAGCATTCTTCTGCTGGCCGGGTTATGCTTTAAGTCAAACAGCACCCGATCCACCTGATCGAATTCTCCTTCCGGGTATTGATGCTTCACCTTCAGTTGGTACCCATATGCTTTTCCGATGGTTCCTGCCTCATCGGCCCATGCGTTCCAGATACGGCTGTTCAAATCCGCGATACGGTTTGATTTCTTTTGCCATATCCATAGAATTTCATCGATAGCTGCTTTCAGGTTCGTGGGGCGCAGCGTCAATATGGGGAACTCGTTGGATAAATCATAGCGGTTCACTATCCCGAATCTTTTTATCGTATGCGCCTCGGTGCCATCCTCCCATCTGGGACGAACCTCCTGTCCTTCGGAACTGAATCCGTTTTCAAGAATATCCGTGCACATTTTTATAAAAACATGGTCTGCGTTGCTCAAAATGATCACTCCTGGTTTAATACAGTGTATTTTTTATTCATCATCAGTGTTCACTAAAAGCCGAAGTAGTTCTTCGCATTCAGGTAACTGATTTCCTGAACCATTGCACCCAGCATCTCCATATCCGCGTTTACTTCGCCGTTCTCGGCCCAATTGCCAACGATGTTGCAAAGAATGCGGCGGAAATATTCGTGCCTTGTATAGGATAAAAAGCTTCTTGAATCGGTGAGCATTCCAACAAACCTTCTTAAAAGCCCCAGGCTTGCGAGGTCTTTCATCTGTTTTTCCATTCCGTCCTTCTGGTCATTGAACCACCATGCCGATCCAAGCTGTATTTTTCCGGGGGCTTCATTGCCCTGGAAACTGCCCATAATAGTGGCCAATGCTTCGTTATCTCTTGGATTCAGGCTGTACAGTATTGTTTTCGGTAGCTGTGCGGTATTGTCCAGCGCATCCAGGAAAGCAGCCAGCGATTTTGCCTGATGGCTGTCACCAATGGCATCAAACCCTGTGTCGGGGCCGATTGTTCGGAACATTCTCGAGTTAATATTTCGTATTGTTCCCATATGAAGCTGCATTGCCCAGCCCCTTTTTGCATACTCCCTGCCCAGGAACACAAGCATATGCGTTTTAAACTTGTCAGTCTGGGACTGTGTGGGCTTGTTTCCACTCATTGCCATCTGAAACACCGCTTCTACCTCGGCATCCGCAGCATCGACATATATCGCGTATTCCAGAGCGTGGTCTGAAACCCTGCATCCAAGATCATTAAAGTAATCCAGACGGTTCTCCAGCGCTTCCTTCAGTGCCTTGACCGAAGATATTTCTACATTGGCAGCCAGCCCCAGCTTTTCAATATAGTCGCTAAAGCCTTCCATTTGAACATTCAACGCCTTGTCAGGCCTGAATGTGGGATATACCTTTACAGGAAATGATGTGTCCTGCCGAATGGCTTGATGGTATTGCAAAGTATCGGCAGGATCATCGGTAGTACAGATCGTTTCAACATTGGATCGGAGGATCAGGTTCCTTGCAGAAAAATCATCCCCTTGCAGCATTTCATTGCACTGCTCCCAAATAGCCTCGGCAGTGGAAGGGGATAGGACGCTGTCAATCCCAAAAAAACGCTTCATTTCGAGGTGAGTCCAGTGGTATAATGGGTTTCCAATGAGATAGGGCATTGTTTCAGCCCATTTCATAAACTTTAGCCTGTCGTCGGAAGCTCCGGTGATATATTTTTCATCAACACCATTGGAACGGATAGCACGCCATTTGTAGTGATCCCCTCCAAGCCAAATCTCGGTGATATTCTTGTATTTCTTGTCTTGTGCGATCTCTTGAGGGTTCAGATGACAATGGTAGTCAATAATGGGCATATCTTTCGCATAACTGTGATACAATGTCTTTGCTGTCTCACTTTGAAGCAGGAAATCTTCATCCATAAATTTACGCATCATCTTTTCTTTCCTTTCCCAGGTAATGGTTGCTTGAATCATCTTCCTGAAACCTAATATATCATTTGTATAGTTTCCCTGCAAGGTTGTGTTCTGTTGAAATGCTGCTGTTTGTAACAGACGTTACTGTTCACAGCCACCTTTAATCAGTTCATAGGTTGCAGGTATGTGTTTTGTCCTCAGCGCAGCGATGTCATCCTGGGCGCAGCGAAGGATCTTGTCAGGAGTAATGCGAATCCTTCACTTCGTTCAGCAGTCTGCGCCTGCTTACCTGTGAACAGTAACTAACAGGCCAGCAAGCGCAGCGAGGTTTTCATATGATTGACTGTAACACAATTGTTGAGGGTTAGTATCTTTCAATAATAAGTTGTTTCTCACAGAAAAAATGGATATAATTTAACCCATATAAATGTTACCACTGCACAAGCTCATTGCTTTTACTTATGAAATTTGAAGATCTTCGGGTAAATGCAGACAAAAGTTGATTTGGCTGTATGCGCGGCCACTGAATTTTTCGAAAAAGGAGATGATCCCATGAGCCAAAAAGATATTCAAAAAGCTGCGATTATTGGTACAGGATTTGTCGGTTCCACCACCGCCTTTACGTTGATGATGAGCGGTCTTTTTTCAGAGCTGGTCTTAATCGATATCAATGAAACCAAGGCTAAAGGCGAAGCAATGGATTTAAACCACGGAATGCCCTTTGCGAAGCCCGTCAGGATTTACCAGGGCAATTATTCAGATTGCCATGATGCCGACATTATCATCATCACCGCCGGAGCAAACCAGAAAGAGGGCGAAACCCGGCTGGATCTGGTCCATAAAAACACAGCCATTTTTAAAAGCATCGTAACAAGTGTCACCCAGTATACCACTCCCGATAAATCCCTTCTGCTGGTGGTGACCAACCCGGTGGATATCTTAACCTATGTGACAGCAAAAATCTCCGGCTGGCCTGCCGAAAAGGTGATTGGCTCCGGAACCGTCCTGGATACCGCCCGTTTTCGTTATCTGATCGGCGAGCATGTGGGGGTGGATACCCGGAATGTCCACGGCTATATTCTTGGAGAGCATGGTGACACCGAGCTGCCTGCATGGAGTCTTACCACCATAGCGGGGATGCCCATGGATCAATACTGCAGCACCTGCAAAAACTGCGGCGGTGAGAAGAGAGATGAAATTTTTATAAAGGTAAAAAGCGCGGCTTATGATATCATCCGTGCCAAAGGTGCTACCTACTATGCGGTAGCTTTGGCAGTAAGGAGAATCGTCGAGGCCATTATGCGCGACGAACACTCCATTTTAACCGTTTCCAGCCTGCTCACAGGCCAATATGGTATATCAGATGTATGTATCAGCGTGCCGGCTGTGGTGGATCGAAATGGTATTAACAGGGTTCTCGAGGTTCCCCTTTCGAATAAAGAGAAGCAAATGCTTCATCACTCTGCCGCTACCTTAAGTGAAATCCAACAAAAGCTCAGTTTGTAAATCGAAAAGGAAAAAGGGCTGAATAAGCCCTTTTTTGCTATCTGCCCATCACTCGTTTTCCTCTGATTACACGAATCAGCACCGTAATGATAGCCCCTACAAGAAGAATGTGAATAAACCCGCCGAGTGTGTAGGAGGTGACAACTCCCAAAAGCCATAATCCAAGGAGGACAATTGCAATCGTCCATAGCATGTTTATCACGCACCTTTCAAATTTGTTTTTCCCAGAATGAATTCGTTTCATTCCGCCAAATTTTGCATTCAAATCGACCTTGCGCCTGAAAGGAATGTAAAAGCTGGACAAGGATGAATAGCGGCTTCCTTGTTGAATAAGATTGGTCCTGAAAGCGGACAATAAGGATAAAACCATTGCGGGGTGAAATGAAATGAGCAAAAAAGTTTCTTTCTGTGTTGTATCATTCTTGATATTGATTTTGCTTTCGGGATGCCCGGATAAGGATAAAAACAAAAGTGAAGAACCTGAACAAATCCCCAATACCATGGAAAAAGCTGCTTCTGAACTGGAGCAAATCATTACGCTTCTGGGCGGCCCGATGTTTGACAGCCGTGACAGGATTGAACAGCTGAAAAAAGAGCAGATGCAGGCGCTATTAATGAAAGCCGAAGAAAACGCGCAGCTATCCACCACTGGATCGGAAAAAACGATGCAGGATCAGAAAAAAGAGGGCTCGGATAGCGGTGAAGCTCAACAGGGCGGCCAGAATAATAAGCCTGAAAGTGAGCAGCAGAAGAATACTGACGGGCAAGAGCAGAAAGAACCAGGCGGCGAGGGTGAACAAGAGAAGGGAAAAGGCAGCGAACCAAAGAAGGAAGCTGGCAGCGAGCAGCAAAATGAACCTGGCAGCTCACAGGATACATCAAAGCAAAACCAAAAACCAGGTTCCGAAGAAGATAAGGGTACGCAACCTTCTCCTGAAAAAAAGGAAGAAAAGCCCTTTCAGTTTGATGACAGTTTGTTTGGTATGCCTCAATGGAATGATGAAAACTGGAAAATGATAAAAGTATTAACCGATGGTATGTACTTTACCTGGAACAATCTTCAACCGGAATTGCTGGAAAAGGGAGTCACTGAAGTGCAGGGTGAAAGCTTTGGAGCATCGCTTGAAAACCTCTCGAAAGCCATCCAGTCCAAAAATATCGGCGATGCTCAAACCTCGGCCTTCGAGCTGTATGATAAGCTGTCGGAATTTTTCAGCTATTACAAAACAGACAAACCGCCTGAATTAAAGCGCGTTTCAAGCATGGTAACAGGCATTCATTTTTCAGTGCGCCAAAACGATTGGAACAAGGCGCAGGAACTGTCCAATCAGTTGCAGAAGGAATTTACAAAGGTTAAAATCAATGTTCAGGATAATGCATCCGATGCGATCAAAATGCTGGAGCTTTCTTTGGACGATCTGAGAAGCGCCGTCCAAAAGCAGGATGCCATACTGGTTCTGATTCGAACAAACCTGGTGACAGCCAATATTGAAGATTTGGATACCAGACTCTCACAGGCACAAAAGGGATAAAAAAGCCTTCTACTTCAAACCAATATCTTTCCTGTAATGGGCATCCTGGAAATGAATTTCCGATACAGCCTGATACGCCCTCACCCTGGCTTTTTCTATTGTGTTGTCGATCGCTGTAACGCCAAGGACTCTTCCCCCGTTTGTATAATATTGTCCATTCTCTTTTTTAGTTCCGGCATGAAATACAATCACATCCGAAACCTTATCCAGGCCATCAATCCTATACCCTTTCCGGTAGCTTTCAGGGTACCCGCCCGATGCCATGATCACGCATACACAGGCCTGGTCGGTCCACTCGATATTGACTTTATCCAGCTCTCCATCGATAATGGCATCGAAGATATCCATTAAATCTGTCTTTAGGCGTGGTAAAACCACCTGGGCTTCGGGATCTCCGAAACGGGCATTGTACTCTATCAGCATGGGCCCATTTTCCGTGAGCATCAGTCCAAAATAAAGAATCCCCTTAAAGGTGCGGCCTTCATAGTTCATCGCATTGATGGAAGGTATAAAAATCTCTTTCATACAGGTTTCCGCAATTTCATCAGTATAAACCCGGCTGGGAGAAAAAGTACCCATCCCCCCTGTGTTCAGACCCTGATCACCATCATACGCCCTTTTGTGATCCTGTGAGCTGACCATTGGCACAATGGTTTTTCCATCCGTAAAAGCCAAAATGGTGACCTCCGGGCCGGTTAAGAACTCTTCAATGACCACCTGTTTCCCGGATTCTCCGAATACCGCGTTCTCCATGATATTGTTGATGGCCGTTTCTGCTTCCTGTTGGTTCTGACAAATGATAACCCCCTTGCCCAGTGCAAGGCCATCTGCCTTCACAACCAGAGGGTATTTACGATTCGGCAGGCATTTCAACGCTTCAGAGCTGTCATTGAAAACGGCATATTCGGCTGTCGGAATGCCATACTTTTTCATCAGATTTTTTGAAAAGACTTTACTGGATTCAATCAGCGCCGCTTCCCGGGTCGGTCCGAAAGCCCTGATTCCCGCGTCTGTCATAGCGTTCACCATTCCCTTTGCCAGGGGATCGTCCGGGGCTACCATGACCAGATCAATCTTTTTCTCTTTTGCGGCATTCACCATGCCCTCCATATCAAGGGCATTCACCGGAAGGCATTCGGCAATGTCTGAAATGCCACCGTTTCCGGGTGCACAATAAAGCTTTGTTACCCTGGGGCTTTGGGCGAGCTTCCAGATTATCGCATGCTCCCGGCCACCTGAACCAACAACCAGTACATTCATGTTTTTCTCCTCATGCAACGATTAATCGTGCATTCCTGCACATAATGCTTTCAGTACGCAAACAATGTTTTCGACTTGTGGTATTTTCTAAAACACCGAACTCATACAGGGTTCTTTTTTATCTCAACTCTTCTTCCGTCAACCTTCAGCCTGCCTTGCGCAAACAACCCGATCGCTTCGGGAAGAAGAACCCACTCTCCCTGCTCCATAACCCTTCGCTGCAGTGTTTCGGGTGTATCATCCGGACAAACCTCAACGGGCTTTTGCAAAATAATAGGACCTGAATCATATTCAAGCTCAACAAAATGAACCGTCGCACCAGTAATTTTTACACCATATTCAAGAGCGCTTTGATGGGGCCGAATACCATAAAAGCCTTTGCCGCAAAAAGAAGGAATTAAAGCGGGATGGACATTGATAATGGCATCCTTCCAGGTTGATACAAAACCTTCTCCGAGAAGGCTTAAGAAGCCGGCCAGTACAACAAGCCCCACATCATATTGACGCATGTGGTCAATGAGCACTCGATCATATTCCGCAACCGTTTCAAAGCTTTTTCCAGAGATAACGGCAGTGGGGATACCCCTGTTTTTTGCCCTCTCCAGGGCATAGACCCCTTCTCTGCTGGAAACAACAGTTACAACCTGGCAGTTTTGAAGGGTTCCGTCATCGATTCTGTCAAGAATTGCCTGCAGATTCGTTCCCCCACCCGAGACCATCACACCGATTTTCAACATATCCTTATCTGACCCTCACCTGCTTCAATTTCACCAATGCACCAGGCTTCCTCGCCTAATTCATGCAAAGCGCTTACAACATTATCCGCAATGGCGGCATCTACTGCCAGCACCATCCCGATACCCATATTAAAAGTGTTGTAAATATCGCTTTCGGATATGTCACCAAGCCTTTGCATCAAGCTAAAGATGGGAGGAATTGTCCATGTGCCCTTGTGAATAACTACACGCAGCCCCTCATCCGGAAGGATCCTTGGAATATTTTCAATAAAGCCGCCCCCGGTGATATGAGAGATACCCTTCAGCTCAAATTGCTGCATCAGGGCGAGAATTGTCTTCACATAAATTTTCGTCGGGCGCAGCAAAACATCCCCCACGGAACTGTTCAATTCATCGTACCATTGGCTTAATGCTTCCTTATCCATCGAAAAAAGCTTTCTGACCAGTGAAAAACCATTGCTGTGAACCCCTGAGGAAGCTATCCCGATCAACTTGTCACCCTGCCTGATTTTACTGCCGTCAATGATCTGATCCTTGTCTACAATGCCAACCGAGAAACCGGCTAAATCATATTCATCCTCGGAATAAAACCCCGGCATCTCAGCGGTTTCCCCGCCAATCAGGGCGCATCCTGCCATCTGGCAGCCTTCGGCAACACCCTTTACAATGCTTTCGATCTTCTCGGGGTAATTTTTCCCCGTAGCGATATAGTCCAGAAAAAACAGGGGCTGGGCACCACTGCAGATGATATCGTTCACACACATGGCAACACAGTCGATGCCAATCGTATCATGCCTGTCCATCAGGAAAGCCAGCTTCAGCTTCGTTCCAACCCCGTCAGTGCCGGATACCAGAACAGGTTTTTTCATGGTCATACCCTCCAGGGAGAATAAACCGCCAAAACCGCCAAGATCCGTAAGAACTTCGGGCCGCATTGTCTTTTTAATGTGCTTTTTCATCAGTTCAACCGCTTTATAGCCGGCATGAACATCCACGCCCGCATCCTTGTAATTAGCCATATTTCCAACCTCCATGAGTTATGTTTTCAAGCGATCAGGTGGTTTTCAACCCGTTCAGCTTATCCTGCAGACGTTTGTCCTTCTGTTCAACGGATTGTTTCATTTTCTCCTTATAGGCATGCATTTTTTCTCTCAGATCCGGGTATTTGCCGCCAAGAATCTGAACGGCCAGTAAGGCGGCATTTTCACTGCCGTCTATGGCAACAGTTGCCACGGGAATTCCTGAAGGCATCTGTACAATGGAAAGCAATGAATCCAGACCATCCAGCGTGGAAGACTTTACCGGAAGACCGATGACCGGCAGAACCGTATATGCCGCCAAAACCCCGGGAAGATGTGCGGCTTTTCCGGCTGCCGCAATGATAACGTCATAACCATTTTCTTCGGCCTGTTTGGCAAATATTGCTGCTTTATCGGGGGTTCTGTGGGCGGAGCAAACCATTATCGTTGTTTCAACACCAAAATCCTTCAGAATTTTGATGCCGTTTTCCAATACCGGGTAATCAGAATCACTGCCCATGATAATACCGACCTTTGGATAATGAAGCATTGTATTCTCCTGTTCTGCATCTTATATGCATTTAGAAATCACTCTGTTTAAACCCTGAGTTCACTGCATCAGCTTGAAAACAAGCGCATGGATAAAATATCCATATTATGTTCTATGCATGCGTGCTTTTTCCGGTTTTTAACCGGGACGAGTGATCATATTATTAATACTATTAAAAAGACCATGCCTTGTCAATCGCGAACCGAAAAACCCGCTAAAACTCAGGAAAAATGTCATACTTATGAGCGAAGCCAATGGGATAATAAGAGCTTTTGGCTTTACGCAGGCCCTCTTTTCCCATATCCTCTTCCCGGTTGATGTACTTTGTTTCGGGGAAGGTTCTTGCAACAAACTCTCTGTTGATAAGGGTGTAAATCCCATGTATTTCAGTATTCCCTTTTTCAATGTGAATAACGGCTGTATCTGCATTGAGCATTTCACCAATCGTAAATGCTTCAAACCTTCCATTTACCTTGATGAGCGCCCCTTTCAAGCCTGATATGGCATCCCAGTTGTCCAACAACTGAGAGCACGCCCATTTTTCGCATTCTTCAGGAACCTGACAATCACAGGCTTCATTAGTTTTACACCATTGTTCAAAAATCCTTTTACATTCCGAAGCCAGTTCACTGGTCAGCTCTACATACTCGAAACTACCATACTCCCGCATGAACTTGTTAATGTGGTTGCGCTTAGCGCTTAGCTTTTTTCCTGCAAGGGTAACAAGACTCTCTGTTTCGTATAGATAATCGGAATTGTCTTCATTTTTAACTGCTTCAAACTTTACCCCCAGGTGCTGTTGCAGCAAAGGTATGTTGCTTTCTTCCACCCGTCCGAAAACAAATCTCCAGCCTTTGCTGTCAAAAAAGTTCTTTATTTCACCAACCGTTTTTTGAAACGCTTCCGGCTCAAACTGGTTAAGAGGAACCGGCATAAAGGCGAATGGCCTTGTCATTCTTGAATTGGAAACCATACATAGCATATTGTTGATCACTTTGTATACGGTGTTGTAGTTTTTTCTCCACATGAACATATTGGCAAAACTCATCTCAGAGGCCTGAGACTGCCCGTTGTTGAATGCTTTCCTGAAAATATCCTGGCTGGAAAGCTCGATTTCCTTCCATTGCATAATAAACTGCTCCTTACTGATTGTTGTTGATTGAATGCTCTACTACCCCTGTCTCATAGCGTATTTTTCAGCCCTTTGGGCTAAAAAACGCGTGGCGGGGGATAAACCGATTGCTGCTTCAGTGGCGGGTACGCTCCCCCATTAAAGGTGCGTACCAATCGGAACGCACCACAAGCCTCGACCCGTTACTGAAGGTGCGTACCAACCGGAACGCGCCAAAAGCCTCGACCCATCACTAAAGGTGCGTACCAACTGGAACGCACCACAATCCTTGGCCCTTTATTGAAGGGCATTTGATAAACAGATTAATCTCCAAAGCTGACGCCCATATCCCTTGCAATTTCCGTAATCTCACTGCCGGGAGGAACTTCCCTGATTCTTCCTGCGGTTTCGTTCAATGGGATGGATTTGATGGTGTGTTGATCCATACAGACCATTCTGTTGACTTCACCGTTGTGAATCATTTTAACGGCAGCAGCACCAAACCGTGTTGAAAGAATTCTGTCATAAGCAGAAGGATCGCCCCCTCTTTGCAGATATCCCAAAACGGTAATGCGTGTTTCAATGGAGGTCAGGCTTTCCAGCTCTTTTGCGAGCAAGTTGCTTGTACCTCCCTGATAAGTAAAGTCTCCCCTCGTATCTTCAATGCTTTTCACCACCGAGCCTACAGGCCTTGCGCCTTCGGCAGCAACAATGATACTGAAGCCCTTTCCCGCGTTTCGCCTTTGCAGTATAGCTCTGGCAACCTTTTGGATATTGTAATGGATCTCCGGGATCAGAATCACATCGGCGCCGCCTGCGATGCCTGATTCCAATGCTACCCATCCGGAAACCCTTCCCATCACCTCAAGGACCATTACCCGGTGATGAGCCTCTGCAGTGGAATGAAGTTTGTCAATGGCCTGTGTCGCGGTATTTACGGCTGTCATGAAGCCAAAGGACATCTCTGTTCCGTAAATGTCATTTTCAATAGCTTTGGGGATCGCAACGACGGGGATCCCTTTTTCACAAAGCATGCTGGCATAACGAATGGTTGTATCTCCCCCAATGACCACCAGGCAATCGATGGAATGCATGGCCAGGTTTTCCCTGATTCTTTCACTCATATCCCGCAACGTTTTGGTTCCATCCTTGTCAAAGGGGACGCTGAAGGGATTGTAGCGATTTGTCGTGCCAAGAATTGTTCCTCCCTTATCCAGAATACCGGACACATCCGATAGTTCAATTCTTCTGAACCTGTTTTCCACCAGACCGCGATAACCGTCGCGAAACCCGATGATATCATATTCATAATTGTTGATGGCTGACTTAACCACCGCCCGGACTGCTGTATTCAACCCAGGGCAGTCACCACCGCTGGTCAAAACACCAATACGTTTAATCTCCATATCAAAACCCTCCTCATGGCAAAAAGCATCAGAACTTTGTTTTCTGAAGGATGATCCGTATCCATCCTATCTGATACCACTCGGTGATATGTTTAAACTTATCATTTCTTGCCGTAAAATTCAATAAGCGCCTGAGAGAATTATGTACCTGACTATGATAAAGGTTACTCCTGGGAAACCTGCCAAGGTTTCTTATCGTTTGGTGACACCTGGGCCATAGGGGACTGTTCCCACCCTTTAACCAGTTCATAAGTTGCTGCATAGGTATGTGTTTTATCCTGAGCGCAGTGAAGGATCTTTCAGGAGTTATGCGAGATTCTTCACTTCTTTCAACAGACTGCGCCTGCTTACCTGTGAACAGTAACTGATAACACTGCCTTACAAACTCCGTGAACATTTAAGGGTGTTTTAGGAAGCCTTGAAGCTGAAAATCACTGAAGGATTTTTGACGGAAGAACTCATAGGTTATAACAGCCACTGAATTTGCAAGATTTAATGAGCGGATGGCCGGACGCATGGGAATGCGAATACAGGCATGATAATTTTCAAGCAGCAACTCCTCTGGAAGGCCTTTCGTCTCTTTCCCGAAAATAAAAAAACACTCATCAGGATAGGATACTTCGGTATAAACTCGTTCCGCTTTCGTTGTTACATAAAAAAACGGCGCATGCGGATAATGTTCGTTAAACGCATGGTAATTCCTGTGATAAATGATTTCAACATCGTTCCAGTAATCCAGACCCGCGCGTTTCAGATATTTGTCCTGTACCGAAAAGCCAAGAGGTTCGACCAGATGAAGCCTTGCCCCGGTCGCTGCGCAGGTTCGGGCAATGTTTCCGGTGTTCTGCGGTATTTCTGGCTCTACCAGAACTATATTCAATTGCATAGCATACTCCTGTGATACCTTGAATTCCTGAGCGGGTATTCATCTGAATCATTTCTCGATAGAGATGTCCAAACTCACCCTTTTATCATCGTCAAGTTCGAGGGGAACACATATGGTCTGCATACCCGCAGATGAAATCTTTATTCTTTCTCCGGTCAGCAGTGACGGGGGAGTAATTTCAATGCCAATCCCCTTGGTGGCTAAAATGGTAGCGGTATTTCCCATTATCATATTTCCCAATTCCGATATTGCGCTGTTGGCAATTTCATCCATAACCTCCACAGGCATGCCGCCCATCATGCTGGACGCCACAAATTTAGCGGTGTCTATACTTAAGGTTATAATGACCTGCCCCCGCATCTTTCCGGTTAACCCTACGATAACCGCAATAGAATCACTTTCATAAGGTGAGTTTTTCAGATAAACCTTGCCAAGGGCTGGTTTTATGCCGGTCATCATTTGAAAAACCTGTTGGCTTGCCTCTATAAACGGATTGATATACTCCACATTCATAAGCCTCTCCTACGTGTCCCTATAAAATAATAAATATCGAGTGAATACCTTATATAAATATATCGTCATATTTTGTCTGATCGTTAAGATAAAACCCACTCATTTTTGCCCTGCGATGTTCTTGTGCATCATGATTTTGGATAGTACGCTTCTGTTAACGGTAATGGCATTATGAGTACAGAGCTCCTGACAGCAGAAGCAACGGATACAGTTTTGATAATCAATGTCGGGTTTTCCATTTTTATCGATGGTTATCGCCTTCGGTGGGCAGTTTTGGACGCAAGTACCGCATTTCACACAAAGACTCTTTTGAATTTCAGGCCTGGGCCTTAACCATTTCTTAAGGTGCTTCATCATGCCACGGTCGTATTTATCAGCTCTTTCATGTTCGCTAAGAAGCGGTATGCTGTAATCTGTGATGATAACATTTTCAATCGGTTCACCAATGATTTCGATCTCTTCATCCAGCAGTTTTCTCTCCTTTGCGTTGAACATCACCGGAACCTTTTCAACCGGTAACCCGATCATCTTTAACGCAGCTGCATCTAACGAAAAGCCATCCGTTGATGCCAATAACACACCGATATGCCTGGGGTTTCCATTGGTTGGTCCATACCCTTCCATGCCGTCAACCGCATCCATGATATTCAGGGTTGGTTTGACACTTAGAAAAATGTCTATCAGACAATCCGCGAATTTCATATAGTCAGCCATTCGCAGATGCATATCTGCCTTCGCAGTACCTGCTATGGCACCAAACATATTTTTAACAGCCCCGGTGAAGGTCATCATCGTATGGGTTTTCAATTTTGGAAGATTGATAACGATGTCTGCATCAATAAGGGGTTTTAAGACTTCCAGCTGCTTGATATACTTCGATTGCTCCCTGTTGATCTTGCTGACCCTGAGATCATAATTCAAAACAGCGCCAGTTTGATCAGCTATTCTTTCTATACCCGTAGTTTTGTATACATGTTTCAGAATGGCTGTGCTATAAGGCCCTCCCGGGCTTTCTACAATTGAAACGATACCACCTGCCCTTTGGATTTGTAATATAACAGCCTTTACCAAAGAGGGATGGGTTGTTGCTGCTTCTTCAGGCTTTTTAAACGTCAGAAGGTTGGGCTTGAGAGCAACCTTTTTCCCGGGGCGGATGAAAGACTTCCAACCTCCAAGGTTGTCGATAAGCTTTTCTACTGCTGAATAAATAACTTCTTCGTCATAACTGTCACATCGCTCCAGTGAAACCAGTTGCATAACAATTCCCTTTCAGGTTAAGGAGAAAAAGTGAATATCGATATTTTCTATTCTACCATAAGTAGAACAATTTATCAGTAACCTAAGCTCCCTGTTTTTTATCACTTAACAAATTTTGTTCCTGGCCTGTCAATCTATCATAAAATTTAATAGTATACTCTTTCGTCAGCCGATACCCCTTTACTCGGGTTTTATATTGAGCATCGAAATAGGGATAGCGTGAATAGGCAAAATCCTGCCACATAGAGTTGATCCCATATTTCTCATAAAGCTCATAGCTTTTTAATATCACTTCGTCTGAAATCAAGTCGTCATCATACATTTTACGCATCAGCTTTGCGTTCTCATCAAAAAACTCATTCCTGGCAGAACAGATTTCCTCAACACTGAGAGCTTCGGTTTCTATTACAGGAAAATCCCCCACGGATGTGAGTGCTTTTTCATCCTTCAAATCGATGCCGAACGCCTCCGGGTTTTTCGTCATGGCCGTTTCAGGGAAAGGCATGTAAAATGTACTGACAACTTCAACCATTCCACTTCCTGCGTGAATCATTTCATTGACCGTGTGAAAGGTTTCGTTCAGAGTTTCGCGTGTTTCCAGTGCCCCTCCGATAATAATGTTGCCGACCAACTGGGCAAGCCCGGCCTCTCTGGAGATTTCAATCACTTTGAACAGATCCTCACGCAGGATCTGTTTATTGTAAATATCAATGATATGCTGATTGCAGCTTTCAATGCCAATCTGCATGCGCACCAGACCGGCGTCAACCATCATTTTTACTATTTCGGGATGTTTTATGACGATGTTGACATGAGCATCTGCAAACCATACGAAATCATACTCCTTCCGCAGCTCTTTGAGTTGTTCGCAGAAGGTTCTCACTCGTTCCATATCCAGTGTAAACGTATCATCTCCGAAGAAGATGTATTTCACATTCGGGTTCTCTTTCAGACGACAGCGTATTTCTTTCATCACATTTTCAACGCTGCGTTTTCGGACATTCTTACTGTTTGCTCCTTCGTAACAAAAAGAACATTGAAATGGGCAGCCTCGTCCTGACATCACTGCCATATGATTTATTCCCTGATGCTGGGGAGATTTTATTTTTCCTGTTATGATCGGTAGCTGGTCTAAATTCTCAATTGCAGGATAAATCCCATTATCAAAATAGGTTCCATCCTTTTTTAACGAACACATTCCCCGGATACTTTCCCAGCTTTCTTCTTCCTGGCTTTCTATTGCCTGGACGGCTTCAAACAGGGAGTATTCACCTTCCCCTCTGAATATGGCATCTGCCATACTCTCACGCAAAAAAGCTTCTCCCAAACCAACGGTCTGAGGTCCTCCAATCAAAACATATGCCCTGAATTTCCTCTTTACGTTTCGTGAAAAGCTTTCAACTGCAGATTGATTTTCATAATCACAATATAAACCAACGACGGTATTCTCATCGCACCCCAGGCTTTCAAGCACTTCCATGCCTTTTAGCAGTTCCCCTGAAAAAACCGAAACGTTTATTCCTTTACCAGCCATCATCTCGGCTAATGACATAAGTCCGATTGGCTCAATCTGCGTAATCGAATTCGTTCTCGTTCCCCGATGAATCAGCATAAGTACTGATCTGGCTATTCTCACAACATCCTCCAGAACGTTCATTATTCGATCTTACTAACTATGTAAATCAATCAAACTCTCATATGAATCCTATAATTTGACTATAGAACAAAATACGACATGTTTCAATATTTATTATTGATATGATTTCTCGCCAAAACTGAAGAACTTGTATAAAACGAATTACATGTATATCCGTGACGTTAAGAAGTCAACAAGTACGAAGAAGCAACTAAAGCTTTGTAACGCTTGGTCATTCCACTGAGGACTTCCTCGTTTGGCTCTCTTCTATTCCTGTATAGTATAATTTTCCGGGAATTTAGGTTGTTATCCTAAATTCCCACACTATTTATACAATACAACCCTAAAAGCAAGATAAAAA
>CAYVFB010000029.1:27499-33348 GCA_964450305.1 uncultured Ruminiclostridium sp. | reverse complement strand
CCCCCGACCTGCTGATTACAAATCAGCTGCTCTACCGGCTGAGCTACACCAGCGTATTTGGTTGTAAATGGCGACCCGGAAGGGGCTCGAACCCTCGACCTCTAGCGTGACAGGCTAGCGTTCTAACCAACTGAACTACCGGGCCATTTCATTGAAATGAGAAGTGCGGCACGCACACTTCCCACCTCGGAATGGTGACCCATGAGGGACTCGAACCCTCGTTACCGCCGTGAAAGGGCGATGTCTTAACCACTTGACCAATGGGCCGCAATAGACCAACGAATTATATTTTAACTGCTGGCCAATAAAAAGTCAAGCAAAAAATCTCGTTTGCATATATGTTTACATACAACTGTTTACATGCACACGGTTCATTGAGAAATGAACTGCAATGACTCTTTTTAGCTTTACTGTCCATGTAGCGTGTGGAGGGGCTGTGCTGACAGTAACCCAGCCCCTGCTTGTGATTCTGTATTCAATCGTGTTTGCGCTTTGTCTTATTCTCAGGCTTCCGTTTTGACCTTTCAGAAGGCTTCCCAGACATTTTTCCCTTTGCCTTTACATGCTGCAGAACATGCTTATCAATTGGTTTTTTGCCCTTCCTGGCAGATTTTTCTTCATTGCTGTCACGGCTGCTCTCATAATGTTTTTTCCCTGCATTTTGAGGCTTTTGCCAACTATCATAGGGCTCATCACCGTTCGCAAGCATAAAATCGATCTGCCTGTTTTCCGGGCTGGCGCGGGTAACAATGATCTCCACCGTATCCCCAATGCGATAGATTTTGCCGGTTCTTTCCCCAATGAGGCAGTATTGCTTTTCATCATAACGATAATAATCATCGTCCATGCTGCTGAGGCGTATAAGGCCTTCAATGGTATTTTCCAACTCAACAAACATTCCAAACGAAGTAATACCCGAAACAATGCCGGTGAAGGTTTCCATGATATGCTGCTGCATGTATTCGGCCTTTTTCAGGTCATCACAGTCCCTTTCCGCCTCTTCCGCATTTCTTTCCCTCTCGGAGCATTGACGGGTAACCTCGGGAAGAATGGAGGCATAATGCTCGTTCCTTTGCTCGCTGAAGTCGCCATGAATGTATTCCTTCATGATCCGGTGGATGATGAGGTCCGGATACCGGCGAATCGGAGATGTAAAATGGGAATAGTAACCGGCTGCCAGGCCGAAATGCCACACATGCTCATCGCTGTATCTTGCTTTTTGCAAGCTTCTGAGCATCATCGTGCTGATCATTCTTTCCTGCGGCGTACCCTTCACCTTCTCCAAAACATCCTGAAGAGCGCGTGGATGCACGTTACCACTGCCTTTGATCCTTTGCCCGAAGTTAAACAGAAATGCGTTCAGGCTTTCAATCTTTTCCGGGTCGGGATCCTCATGAATACGATAGACAAAAGGAATATTCGCCCAGTAAAAATGCTCGGAAACCGTTTCATTACAAAGCAGCATGAACTCCTCGATGATCTTGTTGGCAATGGTCAAGGGGTATCGTTTGATGTCAATGGGTTTCCCCTTGTCATCAACAATGATCTTCGCTTCTTCGAAATCGAAATCGATGGCACCTCGAAGGCTTCTTTTCTTTCTGAGGATGAGCGCTAATTCTTTCATTTGTTCGAACATCGGAACCAATGGCTGATATTGTTTGATCAGTGCTTCATCCTTGTCTTCCAGTATCTGATAAACCTTTGTATAGGTCATCCGCTCATTGGTGTGAATGACGCTTTCAAATATATCATGGCTGATCACACGCCCCAGACTGTCGATATCCATCAGCACCGAGAAAGCAAGTCGATCCACCTGCGGGTTCAGGCTGCAAATACCGTTGGACAATTCCCGGGGCAGCATCGGGATGACCCTGTCGGGGAAATAAACACTGGTCCCGCGCTTCAAAGCTTCCTCGTCAAGTGCCGAGCCCTCCGGGACATAATGGGTCACATCCGCAATATGAACACCCAGACGATATATTCCATCTTCCTTCATTTCAAGAGAAACAGCATCATCCAAATCCCGGGCATCTTCCCCATCGATGGTGACCATGGTAAGCTCTCTGAGGTCTCTTCTCCCCTCAAGCTCGACAGCGGACAGTTCCTGAGGAACCGCTCCGGCTTCGCCAGTTACCTCATCCGGAAATTCAAATGGAAGGTTATAGGTGTGAATAATGGACATCACATCCACGCCTGGCTGTTCAGCATCTCCCAGGATTTCAGTGATCCTTCCCTCGGCATTTCGCTCTTTTTCAGGATATCGCGTAATTTCAACAATAACCTTCTGATGAGGCAGCGCACCCATGGTTTTATCCATTGGCACGATGATATCTCCTCGTATTTTGCGGTGATCCGGGGTTACAAAGCCCAAAGAACCGCTCCTTTCGAAAATACCGACGATTTTATCGTTGGCGCGATTCAGGATCTTAACGATTTCCCCTTCAGCCCGGCGGTTGCTTTCGGGGTACTTTGTAATTTTAGCCACAACCCTGTCGCCGTGCATAACACCGTTGAGGTCATCCATTTGTATAAACAGATCTTCCTGATTGGGTTCATCGGAAATGACGAAGCCAAACCCGCGCTCATGTCCCTGAAACCTGCCGGCTATAAGGCCCATTCTTCCCGGCGCGCCATATTTGCCTTTTCGGGTTTTAAAGATCTGTCCCTCTGCCTCCATTTCATCCAATACCTGACGCAGGGCTTCCCGATCCTCCTGGGGCACATCAAGGACTACCGCCAACTCCTCATAAGACAACGGGTGATAGGATTTTTCTTGAATAAACCCTTTTATTCTTTCTTTTCTTTCTTCCATCAGCTTCATCTCAATTCCTTCTTAATAGCATAGAAGCAATTGCTCAGCAATTGCTTCCGATACATTCTTTTTCTCATTATTTTTTACTGTATGCCGCAAAATATACCCGAGAGCAACAAGACTACCGCATTAGTTCATCGGAAATTTCCTGCAGTGCCAACAGCCCCATTTCTATAAAAGCACCTAACGAAAGGCCAATGTCTTCGCATGAGCTGATTTTTTCCCGGTCTATCTCCTGGTTATTAAAGTTATAGTCATAAAACATGTCGGTTACATACTGCAGGTCCATTTCGTTCAGTTTCTTATCCGGCAGGGACAGCATGCAGGCCTTGAGCAGGTCCGCAAGGGGGATTGCACAGAACAATGCTTTGTCAATGCGTCTTCTTCGCTGTACGCCCAGCTCTGGATTATGTGCTTTGATGGCATAAATGATGGTAGGGTTCACATTCAGGCCTTCCAGTATTTCCGCGCCGACCAGCCCCTTTCGCTGCAAGTCGCCGTCCACCTTTTCCTGATCAATATTATGAAGCAGCCCCGCCAACCCCCATAATTCAATATCTTCCTGCAGATAAACTGCAAGTTTTCGCATGATTGCTTCAACGGCAAGACTGTTTTGAATCAGGCCTTTGTTCTCCAGCCTTACCGATAATTCTTCAAATGCTGTTTTCCTGTTCATATTTACCTCCAGAAATTTACATATTCAGTATTGTAATAGAGGTTCTCCTTTCCGGCTACGAATGAATACTGCTTTTAACTCCATGGCAGCGCAAGTTTTCTCTGCTCTTTCAACATTTTGGACTTTCAAAACCGTTCCATGCGGTCCCCGTATGAAGAGAAATGATTCTTCTTATTTTGCGTTTTCTGATATATATATCGGATTTTTAAATGAAGAAATTAACAAGCCTCTGGATTGTTTTTGGTAATTTGCCTTATGAAAAGGCCTGTAACCAATCTACGAAGACTATTTAAACAGTTGCATTTTTACAAACATTGGGAAACATCTTCAACCTGTAAAGCATCTGCGTTTGCAGAGATGTTTTCTGAATAGCCGGGTGCTTGCACCACAATAAGATCCATGTTAAAATCAAGTGCATGGCCAGTTCGCAATATCCTGGCCGGTTTGAAAACTTTGTTTTGTTTTTCAGACCAATCAAAACTACGGAGGTTACCATGAACAAAAAGGTTCTTTTTATCGTTCAGGCAGCAATAGTTGCTGCGCTTTATACCGCATTAACCATGGTTTTTCTGCCCATCAGCTTCGGCCACAACATTTTTCAAATCAGGTTTTCTGAAGTGCTTACAATCCTTCCGGCTTTTATTCCTGCATCCATTCCCGGTTTGTTTATTGGTTGTATTGTATCCAATTTGCTTGGAGGCTTTGGTCCCATTGATATCATATTTGGAAGCCTCGCAACGCTGCTTGCGGCATTGGCATCCCACGGCCTCAGAAAATATCCTGTTCTTGTCCCGCTGCCTCCGCTGGTATTCAATGCGCTGATAGTAGGTACCTACTTGAAATATTTGTACCTGGTTGATGTACCTCTTGCAGTTAGCATCGGGTGGGTTGCGCTGGGGCAGTTTGTGTCCTGTTATATGCTTGGATTGCCGCTGCTGATGATCCTGAGGAAAAAGAAGGTGTTTCCACAGGAATGATATCACCATTTACCTGTTTGGAGCTTTCCCATTTCTTTTTGCTTGTTTTATCCTGTCATTCAAAGGGTAAAAAAATAAAAGATTGGATTTGTGTTATCTTGATTGAACTCAAGGAAGCAGTGAAGTACGAAAGCCTAAGTCTTCGTTACTGTCACTATCAACGAAAGCAAATTAACAAGGCAGGTATTGTACATGCGATTAGTAGCCATTCAGGATATCTCCGGAGTAGAAATACTCGCACAGCCTATTTATGATATAGATGGCCGAAAGCTTCTGAATCAGGGGATACGATTGAAACCCGCCTACATTGAAAGGCTTTATGAAAAGGGTATTTTCAGTGTTTATGTGGATGATGCCATATCGGAAGGGATAGAAATTGATGAATCTCTTTGTCTGGAAACCAGAATCCGGGCAAAACAGGTGGTCAGTCAGGAGATGGACCGTTTTGCCAGGTCGAAGGAAATTCGGGTTCAGGAATTGGCCAAAATGGTGAATGAGCTTGTGGATGAATTGCTTTCATCCCGGAATGATTTAATCAACTTAAAGGATGTAAGGTTACAGGATGAATATTTGTTTGCGCATTCAGTCAATGTCTGCGCACTTTCGATCATGCTGGCATCCAAAGTGGGTTACACCAAGGATAAGGTTAAAAGCATCGGCTTGGGAGCCCTTTTGCATGATTTTGGGAAGGTCATCATCTCTCCCTCGTTGCTGCAGAAGGAATCGAACCTAAGCCCGGAAGAGGTGCTTGAGCTTAAAAAGCATACCCTTTATGGCTACAATATTTTAAAGGATGATCCCACTATCAACTCCACTGTGAAAATTGCCGTGCTGATGCATCATGAGAACCTTGACAGTTCAGGATACCCTTTGGGACTGTCCGGGGATAAAATACATTATTCCGCCCGTATTGTTGCTATCTGCAACCTTTTTGACAACATCATCAGCGATAAAAAGTTCGAAATGGCCTTAAGCACTGCTGATGCTGTAGAGCAACTGTCCTGCTCTGTTGGAACCATTCTGGACAAATCATTCACGGACGATTTTCTTGGCATGATCCCCATTTTCCCAAAAGGAACGCTGGTGCTGCTAAGCAACGGCCTTATTGGAATTGTCATCGAAAATAACTCCAAAAGCCTTACCAGACCTATTGTCAGGTTGTTATACAACCCGAAAAACAAAACCCGTTATGGGAAGAACTATATTGTGGATCTGATGAAAGAGCTTTCCCTGAAAATTCTGCGTGAAATACGTGTCCCATCCAGTGAGTTAAATGAATAAGCCAGGGGGCAGGGCTCAGGTAGTACGGCTTAGTTTGATCAAAGAGGGACAGGTACCCTGGTTTAATTTGACCAAGGCCTGTCCCTCTGGCTTTCCCTGGTTT
>CAYVFB010000029.1:313-27399 GCA_964450305.1 uncultured Ruminiclostridium sp. | reverse complement strand
CCCTGGTTTAATTTGACCAAGGCCTGTCCCTCTGGCTTTCCCTGGTTTTGACCAAGGTACCTGTCCCTCTGGTTCACCCTTTGGCTTGCTGGATTAGTAGTTCATTCCAACTTTCAGCACTTCCATTTCCTCAGGGATCATGGAATGCTTCTTTGCAGGAAGGATCTCGAAGAGTGCCTTCTCAAAATTCTCCAGCGAGACAATCTGCCTTTCCGCGATCAGCTTGCCAAGCAGAAAAATATTGGCATAGGACTTATTCCCCAGGTCCGAGGCCATTTTGGAGGCTGGGATGAGGAAGGATTTGATATCATCGCGTCGGATATCTCTGTCAATAATAGAGCTGTCGATAATGACGATGCCGCCTTTTACAACCCAGCTTTCAAACTTGTCGAGAGAAGGCTTGTTCATCACGATAAGAGCATTGCAGCTGTTCAGAACCGGCGAGTCTACCGGGCTGTCAGAAATAACAACGCTGCTGTTCGCCGTACCACCGCGCATTTCAGGGCCATAGGAAGGAAGCCATGAAACCTGCTTCCCGTCATGCATGCCTGCCTGGGCCAAGAGTCTGCCGGCCGATAGTATTCCCTGTCCGCCAAAACCGGCGAGGATTACTTCATGTGTCATTGCATCATACCTCCAAGTTTTCACCTTTAAATACGCCCAGGGGATAATGATGGATCAGTTCATTGCTGATCCTGTTCAGGGATTCAACCGGACTTAAACCCCAGTTAGTCGGGCATGTGGACAACAGCTCTACCATGGAAAAACCTTTCCCTGCCAGCTGAACCCTGAAGGCCTTTTTAATGGCTTCCTTTGCTTTTTTGATGTGCTTCACATCCTGCAGCGACGCCCGTTCGATATAAGCGGGGCCATCGAGGGTTGCCAGCATTTCACTCACCCGAATCGGAAAGCCGTGCTGGTCTGCAATACGGCCATAGGGTGTGGTTGTGGAGTACTGGTTCAGCAAGGTAGTCGGTGCCATTTGTCCTGAAGTCATTCCATAAATTGTATTGTTGATAAAGATCACAGTAATTTTTTCGCCCCTGGCTGCCGCGTGAACAATCTCCGCGGTACCGATGGCTGCCAAATCACCGTCCCCCTGATAGGTGAACACAACCCTGTCCGGTTTGCTTCGCTTGACACCGGTTGCAACAGCCGGAGCACGGCCGTGCGGGGACTGGATCATATCACAGTTGAAATAGTCATAGCTGTTGTATGAACAACCAACAGAGGCTATTCCGACGGTTTTGCCCTCGATCCCGAGCTCGTCCAGCACTTCAGCGACAAGGCGGTGAGCAATGCCATGGGTACAGCCGGGGCAATAATGCATGGATTTATCTTTTAAGGCTTTTGGTTTTTGAAAGATAATCGCCATAATATCAGTCCTTTCATCCTGCGTGGGTTTCAGGAGGGTTCCGCAGAACCCTTTGTTTCACTTTTTCATTCAGTTCAGACCGTCAGTAATAACCGCGGCTTATCCGAGTTGCTGCTTAATTTCTCTAAGCTTGGCAAGAATGTCATCCCTCACCGGAACCATTCCGCCCATACGGCCATGGAAATATACCGGCTTCCTGCCTTGAACGGCCAGCATGACGTCCTCGAGCATCTGTCCGGCGCTCATTTCAACCGTCAGGAAAGCTTTCGCCCTGTCCATCACCTTTTCAAAGGCCTGGGTTGGGAATGGCCATACGGTAATGGGCCGAACCAGACCAACCTTCATGCCTTCCTGCTTTGCAAGCTCGATGACGCTCTTTGCAATTCTGGCAACGGTGCCATAGGCTACGATGAACAGATCGGCATCTTCGGCATTGAACAGTTCATACCGACATTCCTTTTCCGTAATAATCTTATATTTATCCTGCAGGTTCTGGTTCATTTTCTCCAGAACTGCCGGGCTTAAGTGAATGGAGGTGATAACGTTCTGTTCGCGCTCAAAACCGTGACCAACAGTGGCCCAGGGGGTCTCCTGGCGTTCGATCGGTTCGCTGTCACGGAACTCAACCACTTCCATCATCTGTCCCAGAATACCATCACCCAGAATCATTGTGACCATGCGATAACGATCAGAAAGATTAAAGGCTTCTACGGTAAGCTCATATAATTCCTGTACACTGGACGGCGCCAGTACAATCTGCCTGTAGTCTCCATGCCCGCCGCCCCTTGTGGCCTGGAAATAGTCGCTTTGAGCGGGCTGGATTCCACCAAGGCCCGGACCTCCGCGAACGATATTGACCACAACAGCCGGTACCTGAGAGCCAGCTATATAGGAAAGACCTTCCTGTTTCAGGCTGATCCCCGGACTGGAGGATGATGTTAAAACCCTTGTTCCTGTGCTGCCCGCGCCATAAACCATATTGATCGCGGCAACTTCACTTTCGGCCTGCAGAAAAACGCCTCCCACCTTTGGAAGCTTTTTGGCCATATAATGCGCAACTTCAGTCTGCGGGGTGATCGGATACCCGAAATAGTGAAGGCACCCCGCCCGGATCGCCGCCTCGGCAATCGCTTCATTTCCCTTCATCAACAGTTTTTGTCCCATAGGATGCCTCCTTTACTTCTCCACAATGATCACGCAATCCGGGCAAATTGTTGCACAGAATGCGCAGCCGATGCACTTTTCCATGTCAGTCACTTCTGCCGGATGGTAGCCTTTTTCATTCAGATTCTGGTCGTTCATTTTTATAATATGCTTTGGGCACACGTTGACACAAAGCGTACAGCCCTTGCATTTTTCCTGAATAAAAGTAACCTTTGCCAAATGTTCTCTCCCCTTTACTGAATAATAAACAAAATTAGTAAAACTTGTCCGAAATAGACCCGAACAAACCGGATCAACCTTTGTATTATAACACAACCCATGATTTAACTGCAAGAAATGCACCAAATTCGTTTGAACGATCACCGGATTTGTTACTATTCAGAAGTAAACAGGTGTATCCTGCTGAGCAAAGTGAAGGATCTACGCATCACTTTGGGTCCTCGCTGCGCTTAGGATAACATCGCTATGCTAAGGATGACAACGCTGCGTTCCAGGATACAACACATGCCTGTGAACAGTCCCCCACGACCCTGATGTCGCCAAACGACGCGAAACCAGGGCAGGTTTCACAGGAGTAACCCGATTTATCATAACAGGCGATTCAGACCCATCGTTTTGTCCATATATAAAACAGGTTCATTCAACTGTAGTTCACCGGAAATCGGTGTTGTCTGAAGGACGGCGTGAAATGCAATGGGAATTCCTGAAGCAAGGGAAACCTGCCGCGCAAATTCCTTCCCATGCAGAATATCATCCTCGGTGGTGTCTTCCATCAGATGGGCATTGTTGATAATATAATCGACCTTCATTCTTCCCGCCGCGCGTATCTCTTCCAGTGAAGCCAGAGCACCCTCAATGGTACGGGTTTCAGGGCGGAAAAAATTCAGTACAAAGTAAACAGCTGCCTCACTTTCGGGGATCTCGTTGCGGTACCGGCCTACCACCTTTGCACCGGCATCGTCTCCCCCAACGTCCATGACGATGGTGGCAGATCTGTCTAAAAGATAACGGCTGAGATCCCCCGTTAAGGCAGGTATGTCGATATTGGTATTTGCATAGGTTGTGGTCATGACAGTAATGCCCTTATTCTCCAGCATCCCTCTTGCTTCATTGCTTCGAAAATAGGGGTTGATGATGTCCAGATCGGCAAAGATAATATTCTTATTTTGCATCGCCAGCGCCAAATTCACTGAGATCTCAGACTTGCCGCTGCCGTAGTGGCCTGTAATGATATGAATTCTTTTTTCAAACAGCTTATCTTCTTTACGGCTCCAATGCATATTGCTTCCTCCCTGATTCATAAAGATTGTTCCCATATTGATCGATCACAACAATCGCCGGGAAGTTCACCAGGGATAGCTTTCTTACAGCTTCTGTGCCTAACTCACTGAACGCGATCAGTTCCGAGCTTACCACGCATTTGGAGATTAAGGCTCCAGCCCCGCCCACGGCCCCAAAATAGATCGCCCCGTATTTTTTCATGGCTTCCACCACGGCTGCGTTTCGCTGGCCCTTGCCAATCATTCCCGTCAGCCCCATTTCAATGAGCTTCGGGGCATATTTATCCATTCTGCCGCTGGTGGTTGGACCTGCCGAACCGATCACCCTGTCTTCCGATGCCGGGCAGGGACCCACATAATAAATGATCTGATCCCTCAGGTCGAAAGGAAGCCTTTCCCCGGCGAGGATCAGCTCTGTCAGCTTTTGATGGGCGGCGTCCCTGGCGGTATAGACGCTTCCGGTGATTTCAACCATATCACCGGCCTTCAGGTTTTGAATGCTCTGATGGGTGAGTGGGGTGCTTATTTGAATGATCATTTTCTTATCTCCTGCTGTTAGGTTCCATTTTCGTCTTGGCCATCATCTTGACTGGATGAATTCGAAGATAATGGTATTGCATGCATAAAAGCCTCAGTTCCTATGTTTTATACATGAAATATGTGATAATATTATGCATCGGTATGAGTTTGTGCAGTCATACATATAAAGGCTGTTCAACGGTTACCTGGGAATTCCCGTTCTTCAGCCCGTAAATCAACACCAGCGTTGCGGGTTTCTCCTTATGCCCATGAACCAGCCGGATGCTCTTTGGTTCAATTTTATTCTCACGCATCGCGCAAAAGATATCTACCAGCCTTTCCGGTCTGTGAATCATGAAAAAACGCCCAGATTGCTTTAACAGCTTTGAGGAAACCGCAATGAGCTGCTCAAGCGTGCAATAAATTTCATGCCTGGAAACAGCCTTTGGTTCGTTTGGGTTCACCAGCCCACCCCCTGGCTTTGTATATGGAGGATTGGTAACAACCACATCGATGCTGCCACTGCCAAACCATTCCAGGGCATTCAAAAAGTTCCCCTGAATGATTTCTATTTTATCCTCCAGATGGTTCAACGCAATGCTTCTTTTCGCCATTTCCGCCATTTCAGGCTGGATTTCAATGCCGGTGATATGGCCGGCCTTTGTTTTAGCCGAAAGCAGCAGCGGGATGATGCCCGTTCCGGTTCCAAGATCAACAACCCTGGCGTTTGGCAGTACCTTGACAAAGTTTGAAAGAAGCACTGCATCGCTGCCGTAGCGGAAGCCTTCATTTTTTTGAATGATACAAAGGTTATTCGTTTGCAGGTCATCCAGGCTTTCGCCCTCTTTCAGCAGTACATCCGCCATGTTGCTAAAGCTCCTCTTTAAGGCACTCTTTGTTTTTCTTCCAGCATTACAGGACCATTCGGAAAATCATCCGCACCTTAATCTTTCCAGGCTGGCATGCCATACGCAATAAGAGAAAGAGCCAGACATAAAATGTCCGGCTCCTGTAAATATTACGGCTTATAATTATTCCGGCTTTGGAGCATCAACAGGGCAAACATCTGCACAAGCTCCACATTCAATGCACTCTTCCGGATCGATTACATACTTGCTGTCACCAGCTGAAATACAGCTAACCGGACATTCCGGTTCACAAGCGCCGCAGCTGATACAGTCATCATGAATGAAATATGCCATAACAGTACACCTCCATCACTTAATCAAGGGAACTTTTAATTCCCATGTTATCCTACAATATAATTATCAGTGTGTCAACAGCTTGTCTAAGAAAATAAGCAAGACTCCTGAGAATTTGTTACTGTTCCCCGCTGAAAAGACCCGTCAGTCTTCAAGCTGCTTCAAAACTTCCAACTCCAGCTCCGGTTCTGTAGAAGCCTTATCCGCATCCTTGATCAGTTTAACCTCGGATGCCCGGTATTCCTGAAGATCGGGCTCATTCTCGTTGTCGAGCTTTACCTTCACCTTTTCCTCGAGGAGACTGACGTACATGATCGTGCCCGTTCCGTGAGGTGTTTGCACCAATGCGCCGACTTTCGGGATTCGTTTTAAAAGATCCTCATAGGCGTCCTGCTCATACTTCAAGCAGCACATCAGCCTGCCACAGGTGCCGGAAATCTTTGTGGGGTTCAGCGACAGGCTTTGCTCCTTCGCCATTTTAATGGACACCGGATGGAATTCGGTTAAATGCGAGCTGCAGCAAAGGCTTCTGCCGCATACACCCAGGCCGCCCATCATCTTTGCCTCATCCCTCACCCCGATCTGGCGAAGCTCGATCCTGGTTCTGAACACAGCAGCCAGGTCTTTCACCAGCTCACGGAAGTCTACCCGGCCGTCAGCGGTAAAGTAGAAAAGGATTTTGTTGTTGTCAAAGGTATATTCCACATCGATCAGCTTCATTTCCAGGCTATGCTTCTGAATTTTTTCCTGGCAAATCCGATAAGCTTCCTCTGCCTTTTTTTTGTTGTCCTCTACCTGCTGCAGATCCTCCGGAGTAGCTTTACGCATGACCTTTTTCAGCGGTGCGATGACTTCTTTTTCATCCACATCCTTAACCCCGTTCACAACTTCACCGCACTCCACACCACGCGCGGTTTCAACGATAACACGATCCCCCTGCTCCATCTCGAGATCCACAGGGTCGAAATAGTATACCTTTCCGGCATAACGAAACCGGACACCAATTACTCTGGCCACGTATTTAAACCTCCTGAATTTCCATCACCAATACATCAACCCCCAGCTGGTGGTTGACATTATACTCAAAACTACGCCGCATCCCTTCCAAAATATTTATTTTATCCAGCAGCTTTCGTTTTGGGAACCTCTTTGCAATCTTAATAATCATATCCTTTTTATCGGAATTAATCAACCTGTTTTCCATGCCCTCCAAGGTCATCATGCAATCCCGGTAGAAGGACAGCAGAATGTCCAGCACGGTGGTCACCTCGGCCTTGTTCTCTGAAAGTGCCTTACGAAGCTCTTCTGCAGTATGGATATCATCCAGTCTTTCAAGCAGCCTGAACACCAGCCGGCGAAGATCCCGCACAGAACCCTCTTCGATGATATGGATGGCATTGCCCGGAATGCCCCGGGAAAATTTTAAAATGAAATCCCATTCATTTTCGTCGAGAATATACAGGGGCTTGAGTATTTGCAGCATTTCCGTGTCAGAATAGGGATTCATCCTGAAATGAACCATTCTGGATTGTATGGTAGACAGCATTGAATCGAAATTTGAAACCGACATCAGAATGATGGCATACTCCGGAGGTTCCTCCAGGGTTTTCAGCAGGCAATTCTGCGCCTGGGTGGTCATCAGCTGCGCGTTGTCGATAAAATAGACCTTCCTGTTACCGTATGCCGGGCGATTTGCCACATCATCCTGCATGGCCCGGATCAGATCCACACCAATGGATGGCTTGTCAGTAATCACCTCATAAAAATCCGGGTTTGTTCCCTCAATAAATGTGCGACAGGAAAGACATGCAGCCCCGGGCTTGCACCCCATACACAAAAGTGCCCTGGCATAAGCCAGTGCGAGAGTTCGCTTTCCCATGCCCGACGGTCCTGAAAAGGCACAGGCATGCCCGGGTTTACCTGAAGCGATGTTCATTTTCAGCTGATTGACCAGTGAGTCTTGTCCGATGATTTGATCCAATGTCAATATGATAAACCTCGTTTTTCTTAACACTACGGGGCGAAATAAACACAGCTGTACTTGTTTAGTGCAAACCGATGGTACTCACCCGAACGGATAAGGCGGCATTGTTTTACAGGATAATATCCAGAACCATTCCACGGATATCCTCGATACGTCCGAGAATTTTTAGATGATCCTTTTCATTGTTGAGAATTTCTTTTGTGAGTTCCTCCAGGCTTTCATTGATCTTTTTCACTGTGGCATACAGCCTGTGACGACCTCTGCGATCCATAAAGCTTTCCCGGGAAAACCTGGAAAACCCGCGGATTGATTCCTCCAGAAACTCTGATACCATTCGCTTATATGCCTTTAATTCGGCGATATCCACCTTATCACCCAGTCGTTCTCCCTGTTTGACAATGTCCTGAGCCATTTGCTTCAGCATTTCTTCCATGTTTTGAGAGGTCTGTTTTTTCAGCGTGGAGCTGAACTGGCTTTGGCTTTTACCTTCCACATGCAGGTTACTGGTGTTCACTTTGCTGCTCGCGCTGGTTGAAGGCTGATTGGAACCGTCAATTTTCAAATTCATTCTTTCACCTCCCCAATTCCATGAGGGCTGAACTGTCGTATCACTATCATTATCGGCAAAGAAACGCGTCCATATAGCTTTTGATCTGCGAAAAGGAAGCATCAATACCTTCGTTGCCTGAAATTCGTTTCATTCGCTCGGGATATAGCTTGCATAACCGAATATAGCCTTCATATACCTTTCGTTGGAAGGCAACCCCCTCCATTTCCAGCCTGTCTGGCTGGCTGCTGTCAAATCTTCTTTTCAGGGCAACCTCCGGGTCCACATCCATGAAAAAGGTGATGTCAGGCATCAGGTTTCGGGTAGCAATATCATTGACCGCTTTAACCGTTTCCATTCCAAGGCCTCGGGCAAACCCCTGATAGATATAGCTTGAGTCTACAAACCTGTCGCAGATCACACATTTCCCCATGTTCAGGGACGGGAGGATGATCTGTGCGACCAACTGCGCCCTGGACGCTGCGTAAAGAAGCATTTCAGTCACCTGATCCATTTCGGTATGACGGTTGTCCAGCACGACCGAACGAATTCTTTCGCTGATGACTGCCCCGCCGGGTTCACGCAGGATTAGCGGCTCAAAGCCCTTACCGTTTAAATATTCGCTTAGAAGGGCGATTTGCGTGGTTTTCCCTGAACCATCTGTTCCTTCAAAAGAAATAAAAATTCCCTTGTGCATTTTCTTCCGTGTTCCTTTCCTGAATGGATAATCCTCATCTGTTTTAAAGATTTGCCCTGGGCTCGGAGAGTTTTTCAACATTTTGATCCAATACCCGGATCAGCCCCTTGTTCTCGGCAAGCCCCTGAAGTTCACATCCACAGTGCATCAGATTTTGAACCTGGGCAATGGTGTTTTCGGTGATGGTCTCGCCCGGACAAAGGATTGGAACCCCTGGCGGATAGGGTGTTACCATGCTGGCACTGACAAAGCCTGCGGAGCTTTCAAGGGGAATGTATACCATCTTCCCCAGGTAGTCGGGCAGGCTGGGGATTTCACACCGTGCAGGCTGCGCCTCGAAGGGCCTGAAACCTGTTTTGGGGGCGCATGGCATCACCTTATCATCAAGCTCCCTAAGCGCTTTGATGACCATACGAAGCTCTTCGCTTGTATCTGCCGGAGTGATGATCAGAACCACATGGGTCTCATCTGCCATCTCTGCTATTATACCATAAACCTGTTCCAGAATACCGCTGAATTGATAACCGCTATATTCTGTTTTTGAGGTATCCACGACGATACGGGTGGCATCCCTTTCAAAGCCGCATAAGCAGTCGGGAACCAGCCTCAGCTTACCCATTTCAGCCAGCTCCGTTTTCATTTCATTCAAAGCTTCAATAAGCCTGTCATAGCTTTCCGGCCCTTCGTGGCTGGCGAAATAACAGGCATATTCTATTGAAGCCATCAGCATATAGGATGGGCTGGTAGTGGTGAGCATGGATATGCTGCGTTTTATCCTGTCACCGGAGATATGGTTGGTACCCAAATGCAGTAATGCTGCTTGGGTCAGCGCCGGCATCGTCTTGTGCAGGCTTTGAACACAGACATCGGCACCTTGCCGCAAGGCCGTCCTGGGAAGATGGCTGGAAAAAGCGAAATGAGCCCCGTGCGCTTCATCCACGAGCAGAAATTTCCCTTTTTCATGCAATAGACTGGCCAAACCCTCCAATGGAGCGCAAAGCCCGTAATAATCGGGAGATGTGACCAATGCGCCCCTTGCGTCCGGGTTTTCATCCAGGGTCTTTCGCCAGCTTTCAATAGAAGCCGGCAATACCATTTGCCATTGTTCATCATAACGAGGCATTACAAAAATGGGTTGAATCCCAAAAAGGATCAGCCCATTGATAACAGATATGTGGCAATTACGGGCAACAAGCAATTTGTCCCCTTTGTTCAAACAGGCTGCAAGCATCGCATGAATGCCCGATGTAGAGCCATTGACAAGGTAAAAGGATTCCCTTGCGCCAAAGGCTCTTGCGCAGTCCTTCATGCTGTCGGCCAGCACACCCCTGGCCCGGTGATAATTGTCCAGGCCCGGAAGCTCGGTTAGGTCATACTGTAATAAATGGCTTTTAAACTGTTCAGAAAAAAGCCTGCCTGCCTTATGGCCAGGCATATGCATGATGAGCCTGTTCTTTGTCAGGTATTCTTCCAATATGCTTAACAGAGGCTTCACTTGTTTTTCCATATCCTCACCCTGTTCTTCATGCTCTCAAAACCATTATACAGGATAATTCAATAAGTGAATACATGTGATGCTTTCATTGAAGAGCTCCCCTTACTTTATGTCGTTCGGGGTTTCCGGGTTGTCTGCTTCTTCTTTGCTGAAATGAGGTATTTGCCTGGGCAGTATCACCTTGAACAGGTTTCTCGAACCAAGATTAATAAACTGAACCTTGGCTTTTGGGGTGAAAGCATCCTTCATCCTGGAAATTCCATTGCCCATATTGAAAAAATGCTTGCCCTGATCCATAATAAGAATTCTCTCGTATAACCAGGCATTGCGGCGTTCCGGGTTTTTATCATTGTTATATCTCACGCTTTTGTTCCCAGCCAACAATGCTCCGGGATTGCTGACTTCAATGCAATTGTCCTTGATATCCACGTGAACCCCCCGTGAAAGGTCCAGATAGTCCCGGTGTACCAGAGCATTGCCAAGGGCTTCCTCGATTGCATCATAAGGATAAAGCGGGTCCTGGAGCAATTCGCGGATCAGGCTGCAGGTCTTTTGTACCAGAATGAAAATGTTGCCTGTAATGTGGTGAACCGTATCCTGAAGCGTAAGCTTCACATAGCATTGTGGTAAAAACACGGAGGGGTTATTGCCGAACAGCAGCATCGCGCCGATGGTGGGTGCAAGAACACCGTTGTCGGCTTCGGCAGCAAAGCCGAGAGCCTGCAGTAAAACCTTGTTGGGGCTTTCCCCTGCAACCTGTAGTTTACTAAAATAGGAATGCAGCAGATCCTGATCCAAATCCTCCATGGTTGCACGGGGCAGCGGAACGGTTTCATAGGTGACCAAGCCGTTTTCCTGCATCATCCCGGCAATTTCACTTCTTCTTGCGATATCAGTGGTGGAGCCGCGACGAATATAGAATGCGCCATTCTGCAGCATTTGATGAGGTTTATGCTGGCTTTTGAAAATGGTGATCACCGCCAGCATAACCCCCTCGTATTTCTGAAAATCCACGGTAACAGGAACAGGCGGATCGCTGCGGTTATAGATGATTTGCTGTATTTGCTCTTCTTGAAAATTCCAGTGTTCAATGCCTGTCAGCCGTTTGGTCTTGTCCTCCACACCATACAGGATATAGCCCCGCCCACCTCGTGAGTTGGCAATGGCAATAACATCCTTTGTCAACTCCTTCTTATCTCCTTCGGTGTTTAAATTCAGAGTTGCCTTAAAGTCCAATTTTGGACCTTCCTCACGGCGCAGCAGTTGTTTAATTCTATCCGCGTCCATTACAACTCCTTTCAACCCGTGTTTACACTTTGGATACATTTACACTGGGTGGAGCCCAGGTACCTTTGTTAATTACCTGGCACTATCTATTACCTTATTATGGGTTGGCTCAAGCAGTGATGTAACCGGTATTTTATCCAGTTTTTCAATAAAAATTGAGCCTTATCTTTTACATATTGAGCTAAGGGAACCCGCCCCGCCTTCTGGCCAAATTATGCCAAGGGACCTGTCCCTCCTGGTCAAGGGACCTGGGCCCCGTCCTCTGGTTACATATCCCCTTTGGTTACAGGAACCTGTTGGATACATCAGTTTGCCTTGATCTCCATCCACGCCTTGTTGTATACCGCTTTTGTTTCGCCCAGGTCAATGAAAACCTCGCAGCGATCCACTACTTCAGCGGAAGGGTTATAGGCATCCATGCCCACCACTTCGGGGCTTGACTCCTTCACCATCTCCAAAGCGGCTTTATTCGGTGTGGCATAACCCACATATTCTGTGTTCTGATAAGCATTCTCCGGATCGAGCATGAAGTTGATAAACATTTCAGCTTCCTTTTGATGCTTGCTCGTTGACGGGATTACCATACAGTCAAACCAGATGTTCGAGCCTTCCTTCGGAACCGCATACTGAATATTTTCTACCTCCTGCCAGTAGATATCCATGGCAGCGCCCGACCAGTTCAGCGCAAGCGCCGCATCGCCGTTGATCATCATGTCAACGATCTCATCCACATAATAGCCGTTCACCAGGGGAATTTGCTGAATCAGCAGATCCCTGGCCTGCTCAATTTCTTTCGCGTCGGTGGAATTGATGGAGTATCCAAGCTTTTTCATCGCCACCAGGAAGGTGTCTCGCATGCTGTCAAGCATGAGGATTTGTCCGGCATACTTCTCATCCCATAAAATATCCCAGCTGTCGACAGGTTCGGTGACCATATCGGTATTGTACAAAATACCCAATGTTCCCCAGAAATAAGGTATCGAATACTCGTTTTTCGGATCATAGTTCAAATTTTTAAACCGATCATCAATATACTGGAAATTGGGGATATTGTTTAAATTGATTTTTGCGAGCATTCCCTTGCTGATCATCTCTTCGATGACATAATCTGAAGGAAATATGACATCATACGAGGTCCCGCCGGTTTCAAGCTTGGCCAGCATGGATTCATTGGTGTCAAACAGTTCATAATTCACTTGAATTCCGGTTTCCTGTTCAAACTTGGTTAATAGTTCCTTATCGATATATTCACCCCAGTTGAATACATTCAATACTACCTTGCTCTGATTGCATCCAGGTAAAACTGATAAAGCCATTAATAACATAACAAATACAAGTACGACGGCAACTGTTTTTTTCATGGCACCAATTCATCTCCTTTGGTTGTTCTTTTATTAATGATCAGCAGCAATATTACCACTGTCAAAAGCATCAGCGTGCTCAGCGCGTTAATGGAGGGCTTGATCCCCCTCCTGGCCATGGAGTAGATCACAATGGAAAGGTTTGTTACCCCTGATCCCGTGTTGAAAAAGCTGATTACGAAGTCGTCAATGGAAAGGGTAAAGGCCATCAGTGCGCCGGTGATCACCCCGGGCATGATTTCCGGAATGATAACCTTGCGCATGGCATAAAATGGAGTAGCCCCCAAATCCAGCGCCGCTTCGGCCATATGCCGGTTCATCTGCCGCAGCTTTGGCAGAACCGACAAAATGACGTAAGGGATGTTGAACATCACATGGGATAACAGCATCGTGACAAAGCCAAGCTTCATGTTCACTGAGATAAACAACGTCATCAGCGCCACCCCGGTAACAATATCCGGGTTTAAAACCGGCAGGTAATTAACGTTTAGAATAAATTTTCTCCCAAGCAACCCCATGTTATGAATACCAATGGCAGAAATGGTTCCGATGACGGTAGAGATCAATGCTGACAGGAACGCCACCAAAAAGGTATAATACAATGCCTTGATGATGTCCGGATCCCGGAACATCTCACCATACCACTTTAGCGTAAAGCCACCCCATTGCCCACGGGATTTCGACTCGTTAAAGCTGTAGACGATCAAAACAAGGATTGGCATATACAGGAATAAAAAGATGATTCCCATATAGGTTTTTTTTATCAATTTTGTTACCACATCGCTGCCCCCCCTTGCTCGTTCTCAGTATCCACCTTGGACATGGCTGCCATGGAGATCAGGATCATGATCATCAGGATGATGGACAATGCAGAACCGAAATGCCAATCACGCTGCACTGTAAACTGCTGTTCAATGAGGTTGCCGATCAGCATCTCTTTGCCGCCGCCAAGCAGCTTGGAGATGACAAAGGTTGATACTGCGGGCATGAACACCATCGTAATCCCCGATATAATCCCTGGAACTGTCAGGGGCAGGATGACCCTGATGAATGTGATGAAAGCGTTCGCCCCCAAATCATTGGCTGCTTCCAGCACATTCTTGTCGATCTTGGATAAGACCGTATAAATCGGGAGCACCATAAAGGGCAGGAAATTGTAAACCATTCCGAGGATAACCGCCGTCTGACCCGGCATGATGTTTAGCGGCCTTAGCCCGACAAGCTCCAACAGCTTGTTCAGAAAACCATTGGGCGACAAAATGGCCATCCACGCATAAGTGCGCAGCAGGAAGTTCATCCATATGGGGACAAGGAAAAACATCAGCAGCATGCTTCTGTATTTTATATTGGCCTTGGCGATGATATAGGCCACAGGATAACCCAGAACAAGACACAGGGCCGTTGAAATAAAGGCCAGCAGGAAGGACCTCCAGATGACCTTCAGGTAAAGCTTGTCAAAAAAACTCACATAGCTGTCCAATGAGAATTGCATCGTGGAGGGATCATGAATGTTCCCCATGGTCAGGCTGTAATATAAAACCAGCAGCAGCGGGATGATAATGAAGATTGCCATCCACACAATATAGGGGTATGCCAGCAGCTTTGATCTATTTTTCACTGTCCTTCCCCCGTTTCATTACATGAATATCCTCAGGTCCGAATAACAGGCCGACCGTGCTGCCCATGGGCTGCATATCGGTGCTTTGAATCATATATTCATAATCATTGCTGTCAACGAGCATTTCATAATGCACACCCTTGAACACGACGGATACAACCGTTCCCCGGATATGGCCTTTTTCAGGCTCAGTCACTTCAATGTCTTCAGGACGGATCACGATATCCACCGGCTCGTTTGCGGAAAACCCCTTATCCACGCACTGGAATTTCCGCCCTGAAAACTCCACAACAAAATCCTCGTGCATGATCCCCTGAAGGATATTGCTTTCGCCAATGAAATCGGCAACAAAACGGTTTTTGGGTTCGTTATAGATGTCAACAGGGGTACCAATTTGCTGGATAACGCCCTTGTTCATCACCACCACCGTATCGGACATGGTCAGAGCCTCTTCCTGATCGTGGGTAACATAGATAAAGGTGATCCCAACGTTTTTTTGCATATCCATCAGTTCGATCTGCATTTCCTTGCGAAGCTTCAAGTCCAGCGCTCCAAGAGGTTCATCCAGAAGAAGAACCCTGGGCTCGTTGACCAGCGCCCTGGCGATAGCCACGCGCTGCTGCTGACCGCCGCTTAGAGAATCTACATGCCTTTTCTCAAAGCCTTCCAGATCCACAAGCTTCAGCATGCGACCAACCCTGTTTACCATTTCATCCAGGGGAACCTTTTTGATGCGAAGCCCGAAAGCGATGTTTTCAAATACATTCATATGAGTAAACAGAGCATATTTTTGAAATACGGTATTGATACTTCGTTTATACGGCGGCAGCTCGTTGATCCGGTTTCCCTCAAACAGAACATCCCCCTCCGTGGGGTCTTCGAAACCGCCGATCATTCTAAGGGTCGTGGTTTTACCGCAACCACTGGGACCAAGCAGTGTAATAAACTCATTTTCACGGATGAACAGGTTTATATTGTCTACTGCGACAGCGCCGTTATAGGCTTTGGTTAAATTGCGAAGCTCTACTATTTTTCTGCTCAACGAACGCACCTCCTGTAATTGGTCTGTCTTTAAAAACTGGGCGGAGTAGATATCCAAAGCACTTGTGCAGGTTTCTTTCCGCTGTTCTTGATGCTGTGAGGCTCACTGGTCTTATAATGAAAGCATTCGCCTTTCTTCACGCGAAAACGATCCTTGCCGATCGTGAGCAGAATGCTGCCGTTCAAGACGTAACCGAATTCTTCACCCTGATGCGGGTTGTCTTCATAAGTTTCACCGTTTTCACTCAGCTCCAGGATGATGGGCTCCATATCCATCTTCTGCGCGTTCGGAACGATCCAGTTGATCCGGTAGCCCTGCTCTTCCACTTCCTTAATAAAGACATCCTGCTGCCTGAAAACAATTTGCTCTTTCTTTTTTTCATTAAAGAACTCGGGTATGCTGCTGCCAAGACAATCGAGAATGTCCTTGAGCGTAGCGATGGAAGGAGAAGTCAGATCACGCTCCAGCTGAGATATATAGCCCTTTGTAAGCTCACAGCGATCTGCCAGCTCTTCCTGAGTCAAGCCATATTCCATGCGCATGCTCTTGATTTTACTTCCGATCTGCATATCATCACCCTATTCCAGGTTTTTTAAGTTTAGTGACACTAAACCAATGTAATTATATAAAACTATTTGTTTACTATTACTAAACTCGCAACGAGTTTTATTATTGCATTTTTTATAGGGAATGTCAACGACATTTTTTCCGTGTTCCGCTCATTGGTTTTTGTTTCCAAACACTTACGCACAGTGCCTTTTGAGCTGATTGATGCAGGAATTGCATTACAACTGCAGATAAGAAAATCCCGCTTTGTCAGCATAGGGTATGCTTTACTAGCGGGATTGAATCTTTTAGATCGGATGGGTTTTTCAGCTTTTGGCAGGCTTTCAATTTTTGGGGTTTCACCAGGCTTCAGATCTCATGGCTTTCCCATTTTTGAGAAGGGAAAAATTCGGAACACCGCCTTGCCTTCCACACTGTTCAGGCTGATAGTGCCAAAGCTGCGGCTGTCCAGGCTGTTTTCACGATTGTCCCCCATCACAAAAACATGTCCTTCCGGCACTTCAAGCGGGTACTCCATGGACATTCCCGGGGTAATCCCCTTCACATAGGGTTCGTCCAGCAGGATGTCGTTCACATAAACCGCGCCACCACGAATGTCCACTGTTTCCCCGGCAACGGCAATAACCCTTTTAATGAGCCGGTTCGTTCTGAAATCTTTCTGGAACCTTAGCTGAACATCCTTGAGAAAAACCTGGTACCGCTTGATAAAGCCTTTTGTATCCTCATTCTTCACAAAAACGATGATATCTCCCTTTTTGGGCTCTGAAAACTGATAGCTCAGCTTATCCATCACCAGCATGTGTCCTTCAAACAGGGTGTTCTGCATGGAGGACTGGTGCACAGTTGTCAGCGCATATAATTGGCTTTGCAGCAACGAAGCAATGATCACCGCGCTGAGAAAGTAAAGGAACCACTCCAGAATTTCCCTTCCTATATTGAGTTCTTTTATTATTTCCTTTTCTTCTGTCATCTTTTCCTCCGTTCTCCGAACTAAGGTAGTATTGGGAACCAGATGTCCGGAGAAAAATTGAATCATTCTTTGGTAATTATTCATCCTGCTTTAAGCCCTGGTCCCCAACCTTGTCATGATCATGTCATTCCTGGTTTCAATGGTAAGTGGATGGAGAAGCCGGCCTTTCGACAGTTCGTACCGGATAGTTGAATCCGCACACAGCTGAACGCACAAATCCAAATCGAAATACGCGGTTTTTCTGATTTCATCAAGGCCGTTGAAGGCTCTGTTTGGTTCGGTATAATCGGCTATGAATATAATTTTTTCCAGAGGGGTCATCCCGGCTTTCCCGGTGGTATGCCAGTAAATGGCCTGCAGGATTTCCTCGTCGGCAACACCGTATTGTTCTCTGGCAATATAATACCCCAACAGCCCATGATGCAGCTGAAAGGATATTCTTTGTATTTCATCAGGCTGCTCACCATACCTCAGCAGCATGGATATGGCTTCATCGGCTTCGACATACTTTGCACAGTCATGTAAAAGCCCGGCTATTTCAGCCTTTTTCACATCGATCTGATAATGTTCAGCAAGCCTTTTGGCTTCTTCCATTACCCCGATGGAATGCTCGAAGCGTTTCGGGTTAAGAAACCCCTTCAGTCTGTTTTTCATCTCTGTAACCGTCATATCCTACCCCCTAGTAAAGCCGGTGAAGCTGTATGTAGTTAAACACTTCATCAGGAACCATGTACCGGGTGGACAAACCGTTGTTCAGCCGCTCACGGATTTGCGTGGAGGATATATCGATTAAGGGAGTACTCGCCAGCAGGAATCTTGCATGATATTGATCCTGAAACCAGCGAAGCATGTTTTGAAATTCAATTTCGTTCGTGTTTGGCCTGTCAGCCACAATCAACACGGCGAACTCAAAAATTTTACTGATGTTATGCCAGGTTGTCAGGTTAAGGATTGAATCGGCTCCGCAGATAAACCCCAGCTCCTTACCCGGGTTTAACGCGGCAAGCTCTTCAAGGGTATCAGCAGTATAGGTTACACCTGTACGATTGAATTCAACCCCGGAGATCTCAAAAAAAGGATTGCTGGAAATCGCCTTGTACACCATATTATATCGATGCTGGGCAGCTTCCAGATCTTCCTTCTGCTTGTGAGGCGGCTTACCTGCCGGAACAAAAATGATCTTTTCAAGCTTGAACTCTTCCCGTATATATTCTGCCAGTAACAAGTGCCCGTTATGAATCGGATTGAAAGCTCCGCCAAAAACACCTACCATTGAACTACTCTCCTTTTAAGGATACAGTGCAGCGATGTGCTCCATGGCCTTGTCCAGCAGCTCATTGATGCTGTATGCCTCACAGCCTGGAACGTATATACTGCATTTGCCAATGGGAATCAGAACCTTCAATGCGTTGGCCGAAGAAACCGCCTCAGCCATTCTGGGTGTGATCTCGCCCATCATCCCGTTTGCTGCAATTATACCAATTCCGCCTATTACAATATCGACTTTGCCGACATTATAAATAACCGCATTTTCTCCTGTTGCCGACTGTTCTGCTCCGGCCTTGCGCATGGCCCCTGTGGCCATTACATTGGTTCCCAGGCCGATAATCGCCGCGTTCGGAAACCTTTCCTTCAGCTTTTCCACGATTACCCTGCCCAAACCGCCACCCTGAGCATCTACTACAGCGATCTTCATGGTGAAACCACCTCTTGTCGTGAAGACTATGCAAAAAAGGCGGAAATTGCTCCGCCTCTGGTTTGCTTTAATATTGGGAGCCGACCTGAAATGCCGATTGCCTGAATTGTATATGAAACGCAGCACTTCAAGCTTTACAAGCCGGGGCACCTTCCGGATAAGCTACTTTTTAAACACTTCTGCTTTCCGTCGGCATTTAACTATTCTGCATCCTGTTTTTCCGGACGATACGGGAAAATCTTCAGCATTAGCACGATCATAAAATAGAACAGGATTAAAACAACAAACACACCTGCCAGACCATATCCCATTAATTGAAGTCCCAATGAAATCTCACTCATGACGATACCTCCTATATCAAAGTCAGCAGCCAGGGTACCAGTGCCAGAACCATCCCACCGGCAACGATGGAGCCCAGCTGACCGGCAACATTGGCGCCAACAGCCTGCATCAAAATAAAGTTTGTGGGGTCTTCCTTCTTAGCCATTTTCTGGACAATTCTTGAAGACATCGGAAATGCAGAAATTCCAGCAGCACCAACCATGGGGTTTATCTTTTCCTTTGAGAACAGGTTCATCAGCTTGGCAAGCATCACACCGCCGGCCGTATCAAACACAAAGGCCACAAGGCCCATGGCCAGAATCATGAGGGTGGATGCATTTAAAAAGCTTTCATAGTACATGGTGGATCCAATGGTAATTCCCAGCAGTAATGTCACAAGGTTTGCCAGCTCATTTTGGGCAGTTTTGGACAGCCTTTCCAAAACACCGGATTCCCGAATCAGGTTCCCAAACATCAGAAGCCCTACCAACGCCACGCTGATCGGCGCAACAACACCGGCAATAACGGTAATGACGATGGGGAAAAGAATCAGTACGGTTTTTGAAACCTTTACATCCTTGTATTCCATGCGAATCAAGCGCTCTTTTTTGGTGGTCAGCGCCTTAATGACCGGTGGTTGGATGATGGGCACCAGCGACATATATGAATAGGCGGCCACTGAAATAGGCCCAATCAAATGCTTTGCAAATTTTGAGGCAACAAAGATGGATGTTGGACCGTCCGCAGCACCGATGATACCAATGGAAGCTGCTGTTTTCAAGTCAAAACCCAGGCCTGGGAAAGCTTTGTTTAACAGCAGCGCGGCCATGATGGTAAAGAAAATACCGAATTGGGCGGCTGCACCGAAGAACAGCATTTTTGGGTTCTTCAACAAAGGAGAGAAGTCGATCATCGCACCGACCGCCACAAAGATCAGCACCGGAAAAATTTCTGTCAAAATACCGGATTGGAAAAAGATCTGCAGTACGCCCGGTTCAACCTTGAAGGCTTCCCCATTTTTAAACACATAGTTCAGCTCTTCGGTAAAAAACTGCTGCAGGGATGGAAAATCAGAAACGATTTTCGTTACCGTGGCATCAAGCTCTTCTTCATACTGCCAGATCGTCCTAAACGGAAGATTGACCAATATAGCGCCAAAACCAATCGGCAGCAACAGCATGGGTTCATAGTCCTTCTTGATGGCAAGCCATATCAGCGCTCCGCCGATGGCATACATGATAAGGTATTCCCATTTGAACTCCAGAACACCTTCAAATAATTGAGCTAATTGTTCCATTTCGCTCCCCCTCAAACACTTCGTCTTGAATGTCCTGACAAAAAAAAGTTACCACAACGAAAGTTACGGTAAAGGTTTCCTGATCACCCGGATGATTTCACTGCAGAAACTTCTTGCGGCGAAGAACACCATTTCATCATAAGAAATCATATCTTTCACGCATAAAATACCCAATCCAAGGTTTTTATGCATGAAATATGATGATTTTCCAGTAGCTGCATTGAAATCATTCATGATCAAAAGATCGCCTGCTGCACTGACCTTGCGGAAAAGATACGACATGCTTCCTTTAAACCTTTCAATGCAACATTATAACCCATAAGAAATAAATACGCAATGTTTTTTCCTGCTGAAATGCAGCACTTTTTCTCCTGTTTTGCAGCATGTCAGACGACTGTGTGTTGCGATTGCAAGCAATCGCTTCCGTTGTTATAATAAGTTTTCCTACCGCTTTACTTTTGTTTATGTTATAAAAATAGAGCTTTATGCCCTATTTTACTTTAAAACCCTCATCTTCAATTGTTTCTCTGAGAAACTGCTCATCAATTTTTTCATCATCGTACTCGATAAAAACTTTTTTGTTTTCAATATTGACGATGACTCTGTCAATGCCGTTTATCCGTTCAAGGGTTTGTCTTATCGTTTCTTCACGGTCTGAAGTCATTTCCTCGACGGTAATGATAATTTGTGAATCAGCCATTAGTGCCACCTCATAAACTTTTCATATCTGTTGTACATCGCCCGGACAAAAAAGTTGTCGGGTTTCTATGTGGAATTATTTAATTATATCACAAACCTTCATCTACTTACAAGAGAAAAAAACCTCTTCATCGTCCATAAACGCCTCAGTCCATCATTCCTTTAACCCGCTGATCTTTTGCAGAATTTCTTCCGTACGGTAACCCATTTGTTCAAGTCTTTGGAAAATATCCGTGTCCAAATCGGGCACATAAGCCTGCAGTGCCTTGAAACTGCCTTGCAATGCATATTCTTTCATGTCAGAAGGAATGAATAGAGTTTCTCCTAAAACAAACCTTGTGGAACCATGCTCCCAGGAAACGGTGCCGCAGCCTTCGGTACAAACCAGAATGTGAAACTGTCTGTTCCGGGTGTTCAGCTTTATTTCGCCGGTGATCCGAAGGAATTCCACACAAAAATGCTGATTTGCGACCAGAACCGTAGAACTGCACTTCGGGGCTATTTCGTACAAGAGCCCGTCAGAAAATTTCTTTCGATTTTCACTGTCAAAGCAGATAACATCCATGGCTTTTTCCAGGTGGAGGGGCCGTGAATTCCCGTTTATGTCGGTGCGATGATAATCAAAAATACGGTATGTGCTGTTGGAATTCTGCTGAATCTCAGCCAGAACGATCCCTTCGCCAATGGCATGAACCACACCGGCAGGAATATAAATATAATCACCTGCCTGAACAGGAACAGCCTGCAGGCAGTCTTCGACCCTGTCTTCCCGAACGGCTTTTTCAAAGCCCTGCCGGGTAATGCCGGGTTTCATATCAAATATTAGCCGGGCACCGGGCTTGGCATCCAGGATATACCACATTTCATTCTTTCCGCGTTCACCTTCATGTAGATAGGCATACGCATCATTGGGGTGCACCTGAACAGAAAGCTTTTCATTGGCATCAATCAGCTTTATAAGCAAAGGAAAGGACTCATCCTGGCAGTTACCGGTGATCTGGGTTCCAAATTCTTCAACGAGGGCTTGAAGGGTTCTGCCTTGAAAAACGCCGTTTTGGACAACGCTCATTCCGTCGGGATGACATGACAACTCCCAGCTTTCCGCCACTTTTCCTTTTGGGAGCTGCTTTCCAAACCTTTCGAGGTTTCTGCCACCCCAGATATAATCCTTAAAAACCGGAACAAATTTGAATGGGTAAAACATTTACTGCTTTCCTCCGGAATGCAAAAAATCATGATCATAATTCCCGAAGGGCCACTTTTTCATATACCTGCTGAATGTCCTTCCATTGTGCTACTTTGGAACCTTCCTCTGCCGCTGTCAGACAGCCGGCCGCCACGGTAATCCTGGCAGTATCCTCGGGTGTAATCTCATTCAGCATGCACCAGCTTAACGCGGCGACCATAGCATCACCAGCACCAATGGCAGATTTAACATCCACCTGCAGCGGTGAAACATACCAGGTGGTACCATTTCCGTGGAAAATTGCGCCTCTTTCCCCCATTGAAACCAGAACGATCTGAATGCCAGTCTTAACCAGGCGCTCAATCTCGATTCTGATTTTGTCATATGTATCAAGCTCTTTACCGGTTAATCGCTCCAGCTCGGCAAGGTTGGGTTTGATCGCATATGGCTTGGACTGGACCCCCATTTTCAAGGCCGGCCCATCGGCATCAAAAATAACCCGGTTTTTTTGAGCGGCGCACAATTGAATGGCGGCGGTATAAAAACAATCTGTGATTTCATAGGGCATACTGCCTGCCAGAACGGCAATTTCGCTCCTGGGCAGATATTTTTTCAGCTTCCTGAAGAAAAGCTCCATATCCTCGTTGCGCACGGTGGTTCCTGTCTCGTTCACTTCGGTGATCAGACCCGTTTTTGAATCTCTGATTTTCATGTTAACCCGGGTTTCCCCGGGAGCCATCACAAAATCCTTTTTAAACGGATACGCTTTGAGCATATTGAGAAGGTTTTTCCCGTTTTTCCCTGCCAGAATACCCAGTGCAACCTGCTCAACCCCATAGGACACAAGTGCCTTTGATACATTTATACCTTTACCGCCCGGATCTGTCTGCAAGGCTTTTACTCTATTCAGCCGGCCTGCTGCAAAATCCTCTGCGGTCATGATCTTATCAATCGCTGGGTTCAATGTGACTGTTATAATTTTGGGTTCCATATTTTACCCCTTTATATAAAATATTACCCCGTTATTTTACTTTATATTTCCATTAGATGCAAGTAGTAATTAATTAGAATATCTTTTACAATCAATTGATTTCATGCAGTATGGCCTCATGCTCCGAGACAATAAATACTTTCTTTTCATTCACAAAATGAACATTCAGGGACAACCCGGGTAAAACAGAACTGCCCAGATGGTTTCCGGCAGAATCATAAAACACTGCTTCATTACCGAAAATAACGGCTGCCGTGTTCCTGAAAACTTCAATGGCGTCCGCACTGCCAACAGCAGGCAACTGCTTTACTTCCTTGCCCTTCTCATTATAAAAGATCAAGCTGTTTTCCATTGAAAAAACCGAGCTCCCATTATCAAACAGACCGGCAGCCAGCAGCTCACTGTCAAATTGTTTGGACCAGCTCAGCTCCAGTGTCTGATCATAGCAAAAGGCCCCCAGCTCTCCCGTGAATAAAACCTTCTGTCCCGCATGATACATCACGGGATATAATCCTTCCAGTTCGATTCCTGTGACGGGGCTTTGATTGAGGCTGGCGCCGTAAAGACGGATGATGGTTGAAATATGGCTGGAGTTCATTCCAAGGCCGTACAGGATGATTTGCTTGTTCTCCCCTTCTTCCATGGTTTTTGTATAATAAGGGTAATAATCATTGATATAAAGAGCCCCCAGTTGAACGCCGTTCTCGGGAGAAATGGCATGAATCGTCCGTTTATAACCGGTTTGATTGGAAGTAATAAATAAAAGGTTAGAAGATGTGACTTCCCCAAAGGATATTTCTTCTTCCAGGTTACTACTGATAAGCAATTTGCCCTCTTTGAGCACGATAAATGATTTGCCGTTTTGCTCGTATACCAGCGCCATCTTCCCGTTCACCTGAACAACCGGCTGCCTCAGCTCATGGGGGTGATACCAAAGCTCTTCACCCCTGGAGTTCATCAATCGTATATCGCTTTCGGTTAACAGCAGCAGATTATCCATGTAAAGCTTTGATTGGATCAGTTGCTTATCCCCCAGCGCAAAGGAATTTTCCACAGTTCCCATGTGCTCTTCCTTTAAAGCTTCCAGCAGCTTTCGTGGGTCCAGTTGTTCCCAGTTGAAGGCCTCTGCCGTATTTCCCCGAAATGCGAACAATACTGCCAGAATTATCCCTCCGGCAATGATCAGCAACAGGATAATCTTAACAATAATACTTCTGGTTTTTATCTTGTTTCCAGTTGTCATTTGTACCCTTCCAATGCTTGCTTATCAACATATGTAAGCTTAGTATTTCAGCAGATTCAGTAAGTCCCTTGCTTTTGCATATTGCGTGTCCATGGATAAACGCAATTCTTCCAGTTCCTCATTTAAAGCTTTCTTTGTAGCCTCATCCAAAATTCCGGTAACCTGTATTTCCTTTTGTTTTTGATATTGTTTTAGGATTTCACAGGTTTTTTCATCCAGTTTGTTGTCTACAACCTCTATCTCATAACCCTTCAGAAGAAGAATTTTTTCCGCATCGAAAACTTCGTTACCTATACCGTTTAAGGCGATCGAGGCTGTGGATTGAAGTGATTTGACAGCCTGAACATCAATTCCAGTGTCCATTTGGGGATCTGGTACGGGGAAATCCGGCTCCAGGCCAATACCATCTATTTTTTTACCCGAGCGTGTGAGATAATGCCCAGTTGTAATTTTGGTCCAACCGATCAGATCGGATTCCTTGACATTCACGCCGTATTCATTTATCCAATCGTAAGCATCCACCGAGCTTTGTCCATACTCTTGCTGATAACGTTCATAAGCTTCCGGGGACAATATTGGTAAAACATTCTGTACCACACCTTTTCCATAGGTTTTCGTTCCTATCAGGAAACCATCACCGGATTCCTGAACCGCACTGGCCAGTATTTCTGATGCGCTGGCTGTATTGCCGTTCACCAGGATGGCCGGCAGATATTTTATTTTGGTCAGATAAGATTCATAAACAATATCGTTTTGCTTTTCTGATTTGAAGTCTAAAGTGGTGATGATTCCCTGCTTTACAAGAAGCCTTGCAATCCCGACCGCCTGAAAAACCTCGCCGCCGGGATTATTTCGGAGATCCAGAACCATTTTCCACAGCCCTTTTTTGTTCATCTCCTTGAGGGCCTGCTCAAAAAAGCGTGTGCTGTTGCTGCTGAACGAATCCAATCGGATATACATCACATCGCCATCAACGCGCCAGGTTACGGGGCTGATATTGACGGTGCCGCGCTCCACCCTGAAGCTAAGGATTTCTTCGGAATTCCCGCGCAGGATGCCCAGCTCCACATATGTACCGGCCTCTCCCTTGATCAGTGAAGCGACCTCAGCAGAGGTAAAACCGGCAATATCTTTTCCGTTCACACGAACGATTCTGTCTTCGGCGAAAATCCCCGCCCCTTCAGCCGGTGAATTGGCAAAAACCCTTAACACCACAACCCCTTCAGACACCTGTGAAATTTCCACCCCAATGCCCTGATAATTTCCTTCGAGGGTATCCAAAAAGCTGGTCGCTTCATCCAGGGTATAAAAGGTGGTATATTCGTCCATGGTTTGGAATATGCCCTTCAGAGCTCCTTTCAGAAGCTTATCGTCACTGACGTACTGATAGTACCGCTCCTTCGCCATGTCGATGATGTTGTCAATATAGCCGGAATAATCACTGGCACAAACAGGCACCGCTAAAACCATTTGCAGTACCATGAAGATCAACAGAAACAATATACTCTTTTTCATTTTCATTTTACCCTGCTTTCCCGGTGTGAGTGAACACTAAGCATTCCCGGGATTCACTGACGCCCGTTGGAATGAAGATATTCCTACCGTCTGAATTCAAATAAATTCTATCATTGTTATTTCCCGCATGCAACAGTTAACCGGGGGCGGGGCCCAGGTCCCTTGGCTCAATTTGACCAGGAGGGACAGGTCCCTTGGCTCAATTTGACCATTGTACCTGGTCCTCTGCCCTTTGGCTTGAAATTTACATTGGAATCTGGACCCTGCCCGGTGTAAAACTGGTGAAATTCAGTTTGAATACAACCTCTGGCTTTGGTAGTCCTTGACGAGTTCTTCCCCCATATACCGAATCAGGCGATAAACCATGGCCGAGGCTCTTTCCCAGGTTAAATTCTCCTGGGGCTTGAAGTAACCCCGGTCATCCCCCTGCACAAGGCCGATCCTGTATGCCACTGTCGTCGCGTTTCTGGCATAGGCCGGTATATCATCGTTATCGATAAAAGGAGTTACCGCATTGGTCGGTGCCAGACCCTCCAGGCCAAGTGCACGGATGAGGATGGTGACCGCTTCGGCTGTTGTAATGGTTCGGTCGGGTGTAAACTTTGTCTGGCCTGTTCCAAGGGTGATTCCTTTTACGCTTGCAGCCTTGATTTCAGCATAGAACTGATCCTCCGGCGCCACATCGGAAAAAGGAGAGACCTCGGCTGCTGAAGATTTGCTTCTTGTAGTGCTGACCGTTCTTGTAACCAGATCCGGATCTATCGGGATGTCTTTAATCGCCCTTACAACCATGGCAATATATTCACTGCGCTTAACATATTGCGCCGGATTGAACTTTTCTCCGGTTCCTGGAATGACCTCCATGCTGAACAGGATTTTTGCCGATTCCTCGGCCCAATGGCCTCTCAGATGTTTCAGATCGGGAACCATCAGCCGTGTATAGACGGGTTCGGTTTCCAGCCCAAGCCGCTGCTGATAGCTTTTCATAACCTCGGTGGCATTTCCGTTTTTATCGAATTCGGGCAGCGAA
>CAYVFB010000029.1:0-303 GCA_964450305.1 uncultured Ruminiclostridium sp. | reverse complement strand
CATATTCCAGTACGCTCTCTTCCCAGTTCTGCTCCACATATCCGCCTTCAAAGCTGATCTGCCAGGGCTGGTTTTCAACATATCGGAAGCCTTTCTTGGCCGTGCTCGATGCGATAACCAGGGCTTGGCCGCCCCATTCCGGAGAACCTTCGGGGCTTGCGGAAATGATGAGATTGACGGTCGCGGATTTGGTTGAACTCCAATACTGGTCAAAACCATACTGGGTTCCGGTCATATCAAGGGTTACGGTACCGCTCGAACCATAGATGGAGTAAGTTTTTTTCAGCTGATATTCCCCCACAT
>CAYVFB010000028.1:0-33808 GCA_964450305.1 uncultured Ruminiclostridium sp. | reverse complement strand
TGTGAAAAATCGGGATCAGCACATTCGGGGAAAGAGAGTTTCGTTTCAGGCGGTATGGTTCCGGCAAAACGGGAGCATATCCTTTGAATAGAAAGGATGGGAGTATCAATGGTATATTTTCTGATTGCTGTTGCAATACTGGTCGTGTTGTTTATTATCCTTTACAACGGACTGGTCGGAAAGAGGAACAAATTGTTAAACCAGTGGAGCCAGGTTGAGGTGCAGCTGAAGCGCCGGTTTGACCTGATTCCAAACCTGGTGGAGGCGGTGAAGGGCTATGCGACTCATGAGAGGGAAGCACTGGAAGCCGTCACCGAATCGCGTACAAAATTCATGGCCGCCGGTACAAACGCAGAAAAAATGGAGGCGGACAGCCAGCTTTCCGGTGTTCTGTCCAGGCTGTTTGCCGTGGCAGAGTCCTACCCAGAGCTGAAGGCCAATACCAATTTCCTGCAGCTGCAGGAGCAACTGGCGGATGCCGAAAACAAAATTGCCTTTGCCCGGCAGTTTTATAACGATGTGGTGATGGAATACAACAATGCCGTGGCCATGTTCCCTTCCAGCCTGATAGCGGGTATCGTCGGCTTTAAGCCCGAAATGTTTTTTCAGGCCGAGCAGGCCGTTTACGAGGCACCGAAGGTTAAGTTTTAATACAGAAAAAGTCCGGCGGATTCATGGGTTCTATGACCACAAAATGATGGGCATGCCGGAGTATGTACAGTTTCATGGGAATAAGGGATTGCATGAATAAATAGTACGTGCTCATGGCGGGGGCATTCAACTGGAAATTGTTGTGAACCTGGGCTGCACCTTCAGAATTATTCTTCCGGTGATTTAAGGTTGATTTAAGGTAAAAAGCATTTGTATTTCAGATTCATTTGTTAAGATACTCATGAACCTAAAAATCAACTTATCATCAGGAGGAGAATTTATGGAAAACCTCGAGAGTCATTTCTACAATTGGTTTGGTGTTGTTTTCTTTATTGTATTGTACAGCCTGGTGCTGCTGTTTGTTCCCTTTTACAGAAAGATGGACAAAAAGCCCAAGGGCACGTATTTGGCTTTTGTCATCGCCTTTGCTATTGAAATGCATGGAATACCCTTCAGTATGTGGCTGGTTTCGTGGATGATCGGGAAAAACCTCCCCGAGGGGGTTCTGTGGGGGCATACGCTTGTACTTTCCATCGGGCATGCGGGAATGTATGTCGGAATTGCATTAACCCTTATAGCGCTGTTCCTCATCCTGAACGGCTGGTACAACATCTACAAAAAGTACTGGTCAAAGGAGACCGGAAAGGGTACGCTGGTCACTGACGGTATTTACCGATATATCCGGCATCCGCAGTATACAGGTCTACTGCTAATATCTTTGGGCATGATTTTAAACTGGGCGACATTACCGATGCTGGTCCTGTTCCCGGTGATGGTCTTCATGTATGTGAGACTGGCAAAAAAAGAAGAACAGGATATGCTCAAAGAGTTCGGTGACAGATACCGAGATTATATGAATAAAACAAAAAGGTTTATCCCTTACATCGTATAATGAAGCACAGCAACGATGCCATATGCTCTGATAACAAGGGTACCAAACGGTTTGTGGTACCCTTGTTTTAATTTCATGCAGAAGAACGGGCTGGGATGCCATCATCCTCGATGCTCCTGACAAGGTCTGCCAGATACTCCTCTAAATATACTGCTTAATTCAAATGCACACCCGTGGTGGGTGTGCATTTGAATCAGGCGGGAGGCCTCATGATATAAGCAGTGAAGAAGTCATTCGGCGCAGTAAATTTCCAATGCGTCGCGCAGAAATTCTGCACAGCCCGGGGCAATATCGTCATAATACTTTTTGAAGCGGGGGTCCGCCACATACATCTGTGCCAGGCCTAGATGAGCCTGTTTCGAGTAATGGTTCCAGGAATAACACAGCCACTCTTTGTGCATGGCACATACCTTCTGTGCAAGCTCACTGGACGGATCCCCCTGTTCAAGGGCTTGCTTCAGCGAATCGTTTATACTGCGCGACAGCTCCTGTGCCCGTTCATATTGCGCTGAGGACAGACCCATCAATTTCGCATTGCTGGCATTAACAGCATCATCCCCGTATTTTTCGCGGACTTCCTTACCATAATTTTTTTCGTTCTCATCAATCATCTTTTTCTTCAGACCTTCAAATTTTTCTTTGTCTTTCATAACTATCTCTCCTTTCGAAGCGGCAATTGATTTTTCCACATTCCTGATCAGCAGCTCAATTTGCTGCTTTTTTGCTTTTAAAGCGGTTAAGTGCTCCTGCAAGGCTTCCAAACCATCATAGTCCTTTGACCATACGATGCATTTGATTTCCTCCAGCGGCACCTCCAGTTCACGGTAAAACAAAATCTGCTGAAGCAGGTCTACTTCCTTTTGACCGTATACACGATAGCCGTTACTGCTGACCCGATTTGGTGATAAAAGACCGATTTCATCATAATAACGCAGAGTTCGTGTGCTTACCCCGGCCAATTGTGCCAGCTTGTTGATGCTGTACTCCATACTCATCCCTTCCTAAACCGTAAAATATCCGGACTGCTTGATGATGTCCTCACCATCAATGAAAGCTTTTGTCGCCCCGGCAATCGAGTTGCCGGTTTTAAGCAAATAAGCCTGTGTAGCGTGATAACCTACGGCATAACCGCCGCAATAGGGGATCCCCAAGGACTGACCTTCAGGAACCATGGGATGATCGCCATAAATATAATTACGTACTACCATAAAGCCTGCGACGTCAAGGTTTTTTCCGATGATTTCACGCGCTCTTGTCAGATCTGAACCAGTAACGCCGGTCACCCAGGGGCCAATGAAAGCTTTTCCGTATAGGGCTGATGCAAAGCTTTCTGCCAAACCTTCAACAGTCAGGTATTGGCTGACGGTTACATTTATGAAGTTCCATTTTACGTTGAAAAAAAGCACATTATGATGGAATTCATGAGCAATACAGGATTGCAGCTTTTCAAGGTTATATTCGTTGGGGGCAATGATGATTTGAATATAACCCGGCATGGAGCCAATCCCTGTATACCCCTGGCTATGTGCCAGGCTTGACGGGTCACCCAGAAAAATCCCCAGTGTTATTGCCTCCGGGATCGCTATATCAGCTGCTTCCAAGTTTTCCATGGCATGCTCAATTGTCTTTTCGGCTTCTTCCCATGCGTTCACTGTAATTAATTGATTCAGCATATCTTCAGCTTCTGTGTCCGAACCTGATAATGACAGACAGGAGAATGTCGAGGGGCTGCGGGGCATCCCCATGGTTTCAAACATGGGTGCGAAGGGCTGCAAAAAATGTTCATCAAAAAAGGCATCCCTTCTTTGATCCGGCAGTGACAACATCTCCCTGTAAAGCTTGTATGTATCCAAAATAGTGATCTTCATTTACCTGTCCTCCTTAAAATATATGAATCACACATGGCCAATGAATGATTTCAATATCAGTATAAACGTTAACGTACCGTAAAGGTCAATAGGTTTTTGAAAAAAAGTGATCCCTCCACTATAACTCCAGCCTTTTGTTTGGTGTTATTCTTTTGATGTCGAACAAAAGGAGGTTAAAATCATGGTTGATGTGATTCAGGCAGAACATCTGACAAAGGCTTACGGTGAGCTGAAAGCGCTGGATGACTTTAGCTTAACCGTAAAGCAGGGAACAGTCTTCGGGCTTCTTGGAGCGAACGGTGCGGGAAAAAGTACGGCCATAGAATGCATTTTGGGTACCAAAAACCCGGATACAGGAAAGGTGTCAGTATTGGGGCTCGATCCGAAAGCATGCCGTAAGGAGCTTTTCGAGCAAGTAGGGGTACAGTTCCAGGAGACGAATTTCCAGGAGGGAATTCAAGTGGGTGAGTTATGCGAGGTTACCGCATCGCTGTACAAAAACCCCGCCGATTACAACAGTATGCTCTCAAAATTCGGAATAGCCGACAAAAGCAAAGTGCTTGTCAAAGACCTTTCCGGGGGAGAAAAGCAAAAGCTTTATATTACCCTGGCGCTGATTCCTAACCCCAAGCTGGTATTCTTGGATGAACTAACCACGGGTCTTGACGCCAGAGCCAGGCGAGATGTCTGGAAAATGCTGCGTGATATGAAAACAAAAGGGCTTTCGATTCTTCTGACCTCACATTTTATGGATGAGATAGAAACCCTGTGTGACGAAATTTGTATTCTGAAAAAGGGTAAAACCATCTTTTACGGAACTGTCGCCGAAGCAGTCGATCAAAGCCCGCATGACAAATTCGAAGATGCCTACTTGTGGTTTACAGAAGAAGAGGAGGAGGTGCAGTATGAACGCATATAAAACAATGTTGAAAACAGAACTGAAATTGTCACTGCGCGGCATGGATATGATTATCTTTGCAATCATCATGCCGTTTATTGTGTTGATTATTCTTGGTATTATCTATGGCAGCAAGCCGGCTTTTGAAGGTGCTGATTACACCTTCATGGAGCAGTCCTTTGGGGCAATTGCAACCATCGCGATCTGTGCAGGGGGTGTTATGGGTTTACCCCTTGTTGTTTCAGATTACAGAAGCAAGCACATTCTAAAAAGATTTAAAGTTACTCCCGTAAAGCCGTCGATGATTTTATTAGTTCAATTAAGTATCTACGCGCTGTATGCTCTTGCTTCACTTGTCGTGCTGTTCATTGCTGCAACGTTGATTTTCAAAGTAAGAATGCAGGGAAGCATTTTTGAGTTCCTGATGGGATGGCTTTTAGTGATGGCGAGCATGTTCAGCATTGGTATGATGGTGGGTGGAATTGCGAAGAATTATAAAATTGCGGGGGTCATTGCAAGTGTACTGTATTTTCCGATGCTGATATTCTCCGGCGCGACACTGCCCTATGAGGTAATGCCCAGGGGCATGCAAAAGATAGTTGACATCCTGCCGTTGACACAGGGAATTAAAATCTTAAAATCCGCTACGCTCGGGCTGCCGATGGACAATATCGTATTACCAATTATTATCATGTTAGTAATAGCTGCAATTTGTTCGTTTATTGCCATTAAGTTTTTCAAGTGGGAATAAGAGCTGTGATTACAATACATATCAAAACCAGGAAAGGGTAGTTCTTTGGAATTACCCTTTCTCCTGTTATGAGAAATGGTATACATGAACCAGACCGGAGAATGAAAGACTAAAGACACTCTCTTTCCCTGAAACCCAACATTCCTGCAACCAAAGAGACCGGAAAATTTCGGATTTCACGGTTTAGCTTGTTCACACTGTCGTTGTAAATCAAGCGGCTGGTGCGCATCATGTTCTCAAAGACATGTACCGCATCCATAGCCTTGATATAGCTTTGGCTTGCCCTTAACTCGGGGTATTGCTCGGTCACCATGGCAAGCCTGGCTATGGTATTAGAAATAATCTTTTCCCGATGCAGCACCTCATCTGGTGTGGATTTGCCTGAAATCTCATGTCTTATTGATTTAATTGCTTCCATCAGCTTTTCGTTTTCATGCCCGGTATAGCCCGTTGTCAAATCCAAAAGAGCCGTCAGTGCATCGAAACGACTTGATAGCTGCACCCCGATTTGGATCATGGCATTACAGATGTTTTCATCAAGCACGACCAGCTTACGATGCGCAGAAATCGCCCATAAAACAATGCTCGCAGCAATGATAATAATTGTGATGATAGTTGGCAGCATAATAAAGCTCCTCTCTGCCAAGCGCTCCATTTTGCCCAGCTGACACGGATATATGCAGTACGGCACATTACTCACCCTTTGTGTTATTCGCGTGCCGCAATGCGACGCCCGCATACCTTTAAAAACTAAGACTTAAGGCAGCGAATCCGGATTGATATTGTTTAAGGTCAGTATGCTTTGTTCTCTTGTATAAGTCGTTGCCGGACTGAATAGCAGTGGGGTAATGCTTGTACCCTTCATGATCTTATTTGCGTAACAGAAGTTAATGCCATTTACAGCCCAGATCACTAAGTTGCTTTTCTCTTCGAAGGTGGGTGGGGGACTGCGCCCCCACCCACGAAAGCTCAATCCTCAATGAATGTAATTTTTGCGTTATCCGGTGCGGAACCTGTTGATGACCAAACGGTGACTTTTGTGCCATTGTCTTTCTTTTGACCACTGGCATTGACAATCAGCTTTTGATTGCCATAATCCCTGATGGTACAGAAGGAAGAATACTTGTTAATTCGCCACCTGTGCGGAATTAGTGAAGATTGCAGCTGGTCTCCGTCCTTTGAGGAAGGCTGGCAGATATAGGTACCATCATAAGCAATCGTGTATTCCGGTCCGCGGTCTTCGCTATGGTTTATCAGTTTAATGTTAAACGGTTTCTCAGGTTTTTTGTCCGAAAGCTCCATCCCAAAAATTCCGCTTGCCTTTACAGGATAGAGGTATTTTCCGTAAATTTGCAGGTAATAATCGCCGCTTTGCACGAAGTCATCTGCGGATTTACCCTCGGCTGCCTTTACGACTTTAACGTTGAACGTATCGACCTTTTTACCGTTATATTGAATTTCAACTTCTTTCACACCGTCGGTTGTGAATTTTCTGCCTTGAGTCAGTTCTACGGTACCCGATGTGTAAAACTTAAGCTTTGAATGGTCAACGATGCTGCGAACACCATTCTGATCCTCATCATGTACAATAAGGCCTGTAATATCAAAACCGTCACCCACCATATATAGCTGCTTTTCCGGATACGCAATAAGATAACCTCTGGGCGTTCTCGGTTCAGGAACAGGCTTCACATAGGCTGTAGTTGGCAGCTTGCCTGCAATTGCCAGCCTTGTAGCATTGATAGATCCGACTTTGCCATTTTTGACCACAAGGGTATAGTTTGATGAATCTTCTGCTCTTGAAAATACAATTCTTCCGTCAGGTCCGTAGATATCACCGTGGGTGCTGCGAAACAAGCCACGGCTCATTGGTTTCATCACCAAATAAGTGGAGGTAACCTGTTCCCCGGTATCCATATCAAGCAGAGCATTCAGGCTGTTGCCAACCTCAATCGGTACTGTACCCCCAATAGCCCCCCAGCCATCCTGTTTAAAACGGATGTTGAGGTCATTGGTAAACTTGCATTCAGTCGTTATTTTGAAGGTGTTCAAGTTATACACGCCATATTTTCCGGTCTTGTCATCCTGTATGCTGATATAACCATCTTCACCCCACACAGCTGTATCAATTGAGCGATAGTTGCACGGCAGCTGCAATTTGCCTGACGCGTCAATGATACCCCATTTGCCGTTCTTCTTTACCATAGCGTATGCGCCGGTTGTATTTTGCCAACCGGAAGTATCTATTTCTTCGTACTCAAAGGGAACTAATATTTTTCCATCCAGGGTGACAAGCCCCCAGTGGCTTTCTTTTTTCACCCAAAGAGTGTTGCTGGCACTCACCGAGCTGCAGTCAGAGCCCTTCAGGTTTTCGTGGGTATACGCCTTGCCAGTCTTCATGGATATAACGCCTCTTGCAGCCGTTATATCACCAGAGCCATTAACATCACCAATTGCGATATAGCCATTCACAATATAGGATGCCTGCTCTTGTGTTCCGGGAATCTTCGTTCCATCAGCCCTATAAATGGGTTCAAAATAATAACCGGAAAATACCTTGTTCTCGTAATCATATTCTTTAGGCCCATTGGTGCTAAAAGGAATGATTGTCTTATTGCTGAAGTCAATCACGCCGCGCTCAAAAGCAGATTCTTTGATTCCGTCGTAACCGCATTTTAATGTTATTGCCAGAGCTTGATCAGGGATAATCTGCATATAAGCGCTTGCAGGATACCACCCCAGTGCGTTGCCCCAAATACCTCCGTGATATTGTGCAGGCACAATCACGCCTTGCGGTCCAACAATACCGGACTCCAGGTGGGAGTTATAGACTATTTCATCGCCTGCATCTGAAATCATACGTAGCTTTTTTGTCGAAACCTGCTGATAAACCATATATGGTCCTGCCTGTGGATAAGTTTCTCCACTATAGGGGTATGGCCCGCCTGAAAGAACTTCCTTCCCGTTTTTATCTATTATTTGAGCGTAAGTCAGGATCTGTGTTTTGTTATCTCTTTGAGGAAAGGTTGGTGATTCGTGGGTTACTACTTCCTCTTTTCCAGTAGGCACCAGTGCATATCCACCGAAGAAATCAAAAGCTACGGGATACCGGCCATCTTCGACTGGGGGCATGGAAACACCGGGCATCGAATCGCCTGCGGGGTTTGCGGAGGTGGAGAAGGAGGCCGGGATGACATACTTGTTCGGTGCAACAATCTCTCTGCCTTGCTCTAAGTTCCAATAACCAAGATAGTTTACGCCATTTGATTTTTTTGTTACGCGGCTGACACCCTCCGATGGCAGGCCTACAGCGTCATAGCTACAGGGAATAACTTCCTTGCCCTTGCTGTCCAGTAATCCCATTTTGCCGTTCCGTGTTGCCTGAACATATCCGCCGACGAATATGCTTTCTGTTTTTTTATTCTGGTTTGTTTCCTTCATACTGGTATCATCAAGGTGCCAGTAGTATGCCTCTATCTGATCATAGATTGGCTGTGCGGCGAATGCCCCATCTCTGTCGACAAGACCGTACTTATCGCCTACAGTTACCTTGCGCAGCCCTGAATCGAAGAAAACACGGAGAGTCTTTTGATATTCAGTTGTGGTACCGAGCCATGTAACATCGCTGTCCTTGAAGTATTCAACGCCAGGAGCCAGCCCTGTGTAATTTGTGCCAGGCACAATGACCGCCTGACTTTTTTCACTGTCCCAATATATATTGAACCGAGACGCTGTATCGGCCAGTTTGCCTGCAACCTCACGAAGCTGCAGATAGTTCGAGTTACCGCCAATAAGCCAGGCGTTATCAAAGCTGATGATCTGACCGTCAAGCTTGAATTGAGTCCCGCTCTTGCGAACGTCAGTCGTCTCCTTTAAAATAGCAGGGTTCGCTGTCCCTGTGTAAGGTTTTCCGGTTTCGATGACTGCATAGGTGCCGTCCCAGCCAACATTGAATTGGGCTGACGTGCCATTGAGCAGCACTGCAATGCCGCGCAGCTGCAAGTAGTTGTTGCCGCTAACACCGTACGCTTCAGGTACGCTGACCACTTTGCCGTTCATAACAAACGTCGTCTTGCTCGGAGTTGCAGTGAGCGTACTGCTTCCTGCTGCCATTGCTGAAATCGGCAGCAGGGTCATTATTATGCTTAGGATAAGCAGGATACTCATTGATTGTTTTTTCATGGTTATGTTCCCTCCATCCTCAATTTACTGATTGAGTGAATAAAATCCCTCATGTTCAATTTATCAAAAATATTCGTTGGAAACTGCTTACTGCATGAAACATTATTTTTTTGACATGAAACATGGTTTCAGGTATTCGATTTCATGGTAAACATAGTTTGGAGGGGTGCTTATGCTACAGATTGCGCTCTGTGATGACAACATTGATGAGCTGTCCAACATGGTACAACTGATTGACCTATATAGGGTATCCAGAAATTTCAGCTGCGAATACGCCGCTTTTCATAATGGATTAGAGTTAATTGCAACTGTGGAAAAGGGAAAAAGATTTGATATATACTGCCTGGACATTATGATGCCGGGCTTTACGGGCATGGATACGGCAAAAGAAATCCGTGGTTATGACAAAACCGCACCGATCTTATTCTTTACCTCATCGACCGAGTTTGCTTTTGAAAGCTATTCAGTAAAAGCAATCAACTATATTCTGAAGCCCATTACGAAGGAGAAATTTTTCTTCACCTTTGACGAATTGCTCGGGCAGATTAAAGCCGAAAAAGATGAGGATGCAGTTATCGTAAAGAGTAATGATGGGATACAAAAAATCCGGATCTCCAATTTAGTATTTGCCGAGGTCATTGGCAGAAATGTATTGTATCACCTGCGTTCCGGCAAGGTCATTGAATGCACGGAACTTTTTTCGTCTGTTTGTGATACGCTCGCGAAATATGGGTGTTTTATCAAACCGCACCGTTCCTATCTTGTAAACATGCAGTATGTTGATACAATAGAAAACCATCAGATAAGCTTACAGAACCATTTGTCCATCCCTGTTGCACAGGGCAGGGCAAAGGAGATGAAGCAGCAATATCTGAATTATCAAATGGGGGAGGAGTAAACGAATGATAGCAACTATCATTGAATTCTCCCGTTACTTTGTTGCTCTGCTGTTCGGTGCGGCAGTTGCGGTCAGTTTTGCCGGAATGGCGCGGAAAAGAAAAAATTTGCTTTCTTTTGGTTTTTTCATCATCCTTCTGTTTGTTTTGCAGTTTGTAAGCTTACGGACATGGGGCATGGCGGTGACGGTAAAGATATATCCGCTGCTTTCCCATTTGCCGGTGGCTGTTTTTATCGCCCTCTACTTAAAACGCTCGTGGTTGATTTCGCTGACCAGCATGTTCGTCTCCTACCTGTGCTGCCAACCTCCACGTTGGGTCGGTACGGTTACAGGCAACGTATTTGACAGCGCTTCCATGGATCACGTTGGCTATATTGTGACTGCGTTTTTGATGTACTATTTCCTGCGAAAGTATGTGGTGAATTCTGCGCGGCATCTGATGGAACGCTCTGTGAAATCCTGCCTGCTGTTTGGTGCCATGCCGGCTTTTTATTATTTATTCGACTATTCTGCGACCGTTTACACCGACTTTATGTATAGTGGGGAACGAGCGGCCGTTCAGCTCATACCCTTTGCGACATCGGTATTCTATTTTATGTTTGTTTTGCTTTATTATGCCGAAACGCAAAAACAGGTAAGCATCCAACGAGAGCGAGATATACTGGATACGCAGTTACGGCAGGCACGAACGGAGTTCACTTCACTTAGGCAGATGCAGCAGATCACTGCGGTTTATCGGCACGATATGCGCCACCATTTCGCGCTTTTGCAAAGTCTGGCCAGTAAGGAGCAGATAGGCGAGATCAAAGAGTATCTGCAAGCAGCCCTGTCTGACATGGATGCGATCACACCCGTACGTTTTTGTAAAAACGAAACCGTCAACTTGATTTTGTCTGCTTACGCCACCAAAGCAAAACAATCGGAAATCCTTTTGACGGCAGATGTGAAGCTGCCTGACTCGCTATCTTTAAGCGATACAGAGATTTGTTCATTATTATCAAACGCTTTGGAAAATGCTATACTGGCCTCGGAAGAAATACCGGACAAAAATAAACGAAATATCCAGCTACGCATGTATTCCAAGAATAACAAGCTGTGCATTGACATCCGCAACCGCTATCACAACGAGCCGGTACTTCATAAGGGTATGCCTGTATCAAACGAACAGGGGCATGGCATTGGTACAAAAAGCATGGCGCAAATCGTCGAAAAGCATGGCGGTGTATACCAGTTTTCGGTTATGGATGGCTGGTTTATATTTCAGGCCACTGCCTGAGGCTTCTCTTGCTGCTGGGAGGATGAGGAAAGGCAGCCATTGAGTGCTTTACTAAATACTGTTAAAAGACGAAATAAACTCGCAGCCCACATTTGATAGGTTTATTGCTTTAAGAACGGCATTGTGCCTGTCAGCAATTTGTTTTGCCATTGCAAGACCCAAGCCGGTGCCTTTTTTGTTCGCTTCTGAACGCTGTTTATAAAACCGCTCAAAAATGTACGGCATATCTTCCACCGAAATGCCAGGTCCCTGATCGCGAACGGACAAAGTGATTTTGTCCAACGCTTCGGTAAGCACAACGTCTACGAGCCCACCCACCGGTGAAAACTTGATGGCATTGTCTAAAAGGATTAACAGCAATTGCCTCAGCCTGCCATAATCACCGAATACAAGATAGCGCTCATCGATACAGGAAAGCCGGACCTCAATCGATTTTTTCTCTGAAACACTCCGGATACTGCGAACAGCGTCCTGCGCGACATCCGCCAGGTTCACTTCAGTCATTTCCATCGTAAAATCAGGGTTTTGAAGGCGTGCGAGGTCGAGAAGATCGGATACCAGCCGTTCAAGATAGATGCTTTCTGAGAGCATCTGACGGTGATAATCCTGCACCATGGAGGGTTCCGATACCACACCATCGCAAAGAGCCTCCAGTGAACCGCGTATTACAGTGACAGGTGTGCGTAACTCGTGGGAGATGTTCGCCACAAAGTCTCTTCGCAGCTTTTCAAGCTTGGCGCTTTCTTTGGAAGCAGCGTCCAGCTTTTCGGCCATATGATCCAGCGCGGCAGCCAGCTCGCCGATTTCGTCGTCCTGTGCAACATTTGTTTTTGTTAAATAATCACCACCGCTGATTCGTACAGCCGCGGTTTTCATTTTACCAAGTGGTTCTGTGAAACGCACTGCTAACGCCCTTGAGATGAAAAAGGAAATGACTACTGCTGTCCCCATGCTCAGCAATAATATGACTAGCCCGTTTTCGGTTTCACCCCGGATATTTTCAATCTGTTCATGCAAGAGCACAACCCCGGCGATCTCTCCGGGCAAAAGCGTAATCGGGGCAGCCACAGTGATGGAAGGTGTGCCGATAAATGTACCAAAACTCTCGCTGAAGGTTGTTTTACCATCCATTGATGCCATAATGATGGCTTCCGCACCTGGGGGCAGCTCGCTGTATGCAAGGCTGGCTTGCCCATGGCCACGAGTAATTTGATCCAGATTGCGGTCAACTATCCATACATCGGTCATGGCAATATCATCAAGAAACCGAATATATGCACCGTACCCGGTTCCCTGACCTGCCATACCTCGCCCTCGAATTTGATCTGCGCTTTCCATCCAAAAATCAGCAAGCGCTTCGGCAATATTCGTAGCGCGTTCTTCCAACTCGGCTTTATGAACACTCATATTATGTCGTGAAAAAAGGGCAAAGAATATCAGCCCTATAATCAGTGAGAAAATCATCAGCGAGCCTGAAAAATACAGCATAAGACGAAATCGGATTTTGCTTTTCACTTTGTCACCTCAAATTTATATCCTACGCCCCAGATGGTACTTATTTCCCATCCATCATGGGGAACTGCGTCCAGCTTGGCACGCAGCCGCTTGATGTGGGAGTCAACTGTTCGTGTGTCACCGTAATAATCAAAGCCCCACAGGCTGTTTAACAGATTATCGCGGGAAAACACCTTGTTTTTATTTGTTACCAGCGTCCATAAAAGCTCAGTTTCTTTTTTGGTCAATGGAATGCGGATGCCGTCAATTTCGGTAATGTATTCATCTAAATTAAGCGTCAGGTTCTGAAAAACAATGACCTGTGTCTTATTATCGTCATCCCGATCAATGCGGCGCAGAATAGCCCGGATGCGCGCCATCACCTCTCTGGGTGAAAAGGGTTTGACGATATAATCGTCTGCGCCGATGTCAAGGCCCATGATGCGCTCAAAATCCTCGCCTCTTGCTGTTATCATGATAATGGGGACATTGCTTTGCCTGCGGATTTCACGGCAGACTTCAAAGCCGTCCATCCCGGGCATCATCACATCAAGCAGGATCATATCAAAGCGTGTCAGCTTCGCTTTATCCAGTGCAGTAGGCCCGTCAAAAGCAGTCGTGACGGAAAAACCTTCTTTTTTCGCGTATTCTTCGAGTATGGACACAATCTGCTGATTGTCGTCAGCAATCAATATCGTTGGCATAACCGTAACCACCTCTGCGTTAGTATTCAATTAGAGCCTTACCCATCATTCAACTTTTGGTTAAGAAACTGGACTTTCATTGAAAAAATTAAGTGGGACCCGCCACAAGTTTTTTGTTTCCGGCAATAATTCGTTATCAAAGGGGACATCTTATTTAGCACCTTATTGCTATAAACATCAGGTAACAAAGTAAGAATACGGTGTTTTGCAGCTGTAAGGTTATGCTATTTGGCTGTGGACGAAGCCCACTTTAGTTATAGCAAAAAAATATGTCTTTTGTGTGTTCGATATTTTCATTTTAACATGAAAATACAAATGAAAAAACATACTTTTGCCACAGCTATTGTTTATGATGAAACCACAGCAGCAAATAAGCGCTGAAAAAAGTGAGGAGGCTATTCATATGAATAACATGAAAAAACTTATGATTGCGGGGATTACAGTCCTTACGCTAACTTTAGGATCAGTTACGGCGTTCGCAGTCTCACAGTATGCGACACCCGCCGAAGCGGTTGCCGGACTTTCCGGACGCGAGGTACAGTCTGTTATCGACGAACGTGCACAGACCGGTAAATCTTACGGAACCATCGCAAACGAGGCGGGTGTGCTTGATGCATTCAAGAAGGAAATGCTGGAAATGAAAAAGGACATTCTTGCTGCACGCGTTGCCGACGGTACGATGACAAAGGAGCAAGCGGACGCTGTCATCGCCAGAATTGAGAAGAACCAGGCAAACTGTGACGGTACCGGGACAGGTTGTGAGCAAAATGGTAAAGGTTTAGGAGCAGGCGCTGGATTTGGTCAAGGCAATGGACAGGGCCGAGGCAACGGCCATGGCATGGGCAACGGTCGTGGCATGGGCAACGGTCGTGGCATGGGCAATGGCCTGTGTGACGGTTCTTGTGGAGGATAGAACAAGATAATGATACAGGGATTCAATACCTGTTTAACCTGCCTCTCAAACGAAAGTATGACAGCATCAGTTCATCCTGATGCTGTTTTGCGTTCTACCTGCAGAACATGCAGGTTATTTTGCACATCGATAATGGACTATGTTGATATTATTTACATTTGTGGTATAATAATATTATCCAGTTTAGACAATTTAGCTAATATGGAGGTGCCGATATGAAAGTGAGCTCTACCGAACTGCAAAATAACTTTGGAAAGTATCTTTTATTATGTATCGGTGAACCTGTCATCATTTCCAAAAATGGCAGGGAGATAGCCAAATTGACTTCACTGGAAGCAACAGACGAATATGATTCAGAAAAATCAATCATTAACGAAGAGGCGTTCAGTTATGGTTTTGGCATTAAAAAAGCGTCCTATAAAGAATTCCAGGAACTTACCCGCGATAATGAAGAAAGATATGAATATATTGATGGCGAGATATATTATCTGGCCTCCCCGAAAACCACTCATCAGATAGTATTAACTGAATTGTTTGTGATTTTCCATCATTGGTTTCAGGAGAAAAAATGCACTCCGATGGTAGCGCCATATGATATTACACTAAAGAGGCATCCAGAGGATATCAATATTGTACAGCCTGATATTATGGTAATCTGTGATCTGGATGAGAAATTGAACCAACAGGATTATTACATGGGCACCCCAGCCCTGGTTGTGGAAATTATTTCTGAAAGCACGAAACGGAAGGATTTAATCAAAAAGCTTGATCTATACATGTCTTGTGGCATTCAGGAATACTGGATTGTAAACCCTTCAAACAGGCAAGTCTCCATCTATCTTTTCAAGGATCAAAACATTCGTGAGTATACTGCTTTCAAGTATGGAGAAACAGCCGAATCATTTACCTTCAAAGGGTTGACGGTCAATTTAAGCCAAATTTTCCGCTGATAATGCGGAGGATGGCGAAACAGGAAGCTTTGCCGGATTCATCCTGTTGGGGGCCGGGATTGTGTTGCTGATATTTGGGATCAAGAAAAGACCCCGACTCCAAAAAACAAGTTAACAGACAGCTTTGCAAGGCGCAAGCGCGAGAATGCAGGTGCAGTGTCCAAAGTGTCCGGTCACCATTACATTTTCGCTTGCTACAGCTATTTTCACCATTTTAGCTTTCCCCCATATTTTCCAGTATTCTGGCAACCGGCTCAAACCAATCGCCATCGAAAAGCTCTATCATACCCTTGTCACAGGCAGCTGAAATTTTGGGGTCAATCGGTAATTTCGCAAGAACCTTCAAATGGTGTCTCTTTAACCGCTGTCCAGAATACGCTTTCCTGAATATCAATTGGCATATGTCAATAATGATTTTAAAACAGAAAGGTATGAATCGCAATATGATGGTATAATAAAAATCACAAAACATTCACTGAGGATTGGTTCATTTTGTAAGGGAGGGATCTCAGATGGACCTTATGGAAGCCATGAAAAACAGACACTCTGTTCGATCTTATGAAGTAAGAAAAATCGAAGGTGACGTGAAAGATAAATTGCAGCAACTGATAAATGATTACAATAAAGAAAGTGGTTTGAATATTCAGCTTGTTTTGGATGAACCGAGCGCTTTTGACAGTTTGATCATGCATTATGGCAGATTTTCAGGTGTTCGCAACTATATTGCTATGGTGGGAAGAAAAACGGATGATTTTGAGGAGAAGTGCGGTTACTATGGTCAGAAGATAGTTTTGTACGCACAGCAGCTTGGCCTGAACACTTGCTGGGTTGGAGCAGGCTACAAAAAAATTAAAAATGCCTTTACTGTTGGCACGGATGAGAAGCTATGTGTTCTGATTGCCATCGGATATGGACATACGCAAGGGAAAGCTCATCGCTCAAAAGCCTTCCAACAGGTCTGCAGTGTTAGCGGTACTGTACCTGATTGGTTTCGAAATGGGGTTGAAGCCGCATTGCTTGCACCGACCGCCACGAATCAACAGAAATTTCAGTTTTTACTGGACGGAAACAGGGTATATACCAAACCAGGCATAGGCTTTTTCACAAAAGTAGACCTTGGAATTGCCAAATATCATTTTGAGATCGGTGCCAATAAAGAGAATTTTGCATGGGCTTAAACGTTAGCTTAAAGAGACTTTATATGAGGATTGGATACCCCTGCATTGCCCTCGGCTTACCAGAGACTGAGATGAAAAACTGCACATTGAAAAATGCAAACGAAGAGCGCCTGCTGTCTCTCATTGGGCATAATTTAAATTCCCTTGACAAGATGATTGACTATAATACCCAACAAGGCATCAGGCTTTTTCGGATATCTTCAGATCTAATTCCGTTTGGATCAAGTTTGGCGAAAAGCTTACCCTGGCAGGATATATACGCAGAAATCCTCACATCAATCGGATGCAAAATCAAAAAAGCAGGGATGCGGGTGTCAATGCATCCAGGACAATACACTGTCCTCAATTCCCTTGATGATTCAGTCGCCGAGAGGGCTATTGAAGATCTTGACTATCACGCGAAGGTGCTGGACTGCCTTGGTCTTGGACCGGAACACAAAATAATCCTTCATCTCGGCGGTGTGTATGGGAACAAGGAGCATGCCATCAGGCGTTTTCTATCGCGGTATCGAGGGCTTGGTTACGATGTGAAAAGACGATTGGTGCTGGAAAACGATGATAAATTGTTCAACATAAGGGATGTTCTCGAAACTGCAGGTGTGGATGGAATTCCCGTCGTTTTCGATAACCTGCACAATTCTGTGAATCCGGCAGAAAAATTTAATATGGATGTCGAATGGATCAAACAGTGCTCACAAACATGGACAAAAGAAGACGGACCCCAAAAGATCCATTATTCTCAGCAGCATTCTGACAAGCGACGGGGCGCACATTCTAATTTTATCGCAATCGATGAGTTTCTCGAATTCTATCAGCAGCTTTACGGAATGGAACTTGATATTATGCTGGAGGTAAAGGATAAAAACCTATCCGCTTTAAAATGTATGCATTGCACTTCAAACATGGGAATCAGCAAACTGGAGACCGAGTGGGCGCGCTACAAATATTGCATTCTTGAAAGGTCTGTCGAGCATTACAATGCTATTCGGAATTTGCTGAAGGATAAAAGCACCTATCCCGCAAAACAGATGTACCAGATGATTGAAACCTCCATCAGAAAACCGATTGTCAGGGATCATGCAATCAATGCAGCACAGCATGTTTGGGGATATTTTAAGAGCAGGACTACAGAATCAGAAAAAAAGCGTTTTGAAAGCGTTTTAAAGAAGTTTAAATTGGGAGAAATAGAAGGACAGCCTGTAAAGAACACGCTGTTTACACTGGCTCGAAAATACAAAGAGGATTACCTGCTAAACAGTTACTATTTTCATCTTTAGGGGGACATTTATGAGATATGATGTGATCGTAATCGGCGGTGGTTTGTCCGGATTAACGGCCGCCAGCCTTCTTACCAAACGAGATTTAAAGGTTGCTGTGATTGAAAAAAGCTACAACCCCGGAGGTTCCTGCGGTATTTTCAAGCGGGGGTCTGTAACTTTTGACGTAGGCGCAGCGATGCTCTATGGGTTTGGTGAACATGGCTTCAACGCTCACCGGTTTGTATTTAACTGCCTCGAGGAACCGATTGACATCATCCAGCACGATCTTTTATACTGTGTGAACTTTAAGGGAAAGCGAATACCCTTTTGGCCTGATGTTCAAAAGTTTGCAGAGGAACTGTCAGGGGTCTTTCCTTCAGAAAAGGAAAACATCCACCGTTTCTACACCGATATACTGAAAATATACAGTCATGTTATGGTTGACACACCCAGCTATGTCACAGCCGACGAAACGAGCCCCAAAACCGCTTTAAAAAGTGTGGTGAAGCACCCTGTCTCCTATATAAGGTTTCTCAGTTACTTGTTCAAGAACGCAAAAAACCTTTTGAACAAGTACTTTACAGATCCCGAAATCTTTAAATTCTTTGACAAGCTGACCTCCACCTATTGTTATGCAACCGTTGAAGAGGCTCCTGCCGTTCTGGCGGCTGTGATGTTTGTCGATAATCACGTGGGGGGGAGCTATTATCCTGCGGGCTCCACGCTGTTTCTGCCCGGAAAGCTTGAAAAGGTGATAGAGGAAAACGGCGGAGATATGCTGCTTGAATCCGAAGTAGTCTCCCTGCTCTTCGAGGACGGGAAACCTGCCGGGGTAAAGCTTAAAGATGGCACCACATTGAACGCACCCTATACCATTTACTCAGGAACCGTATGGAATCTGTATGAAAAGCTCATTGACCCTCAATATACAACACACAAGCGTCGGGAATGGGCGCGGCGGCAAGTACTCACCTATCCAAGCGTTGTGCTGTATGCTGTCATTGACCGGGGCTTGATACCGGACGACACGGCTCCTGTCGAAATGCTGGTCGGCAACCCTGACCAGCTCGACGAAAGCGAAGTAACGGCATACATCCTGAGCATTGATGACAGGACCCTTTGTGCGGAAGATGAGCATACTGTCATTATCATAGGACCAACCTTTGAAAAATGGGATTCATCGGATAAGGCTAATTATAAGCGAATGAAAATAAAGGAGCAGGAGCGGCTTGTTTCAGTGCTGGAAAAAAGGTTCCCGGGATTTAAGCAAGCGATCCGATACGCGGAAGTGGCTACACCCTGTACCATTGAAAGGTACACCATGAAAAATGGCGGTGCTGTTGCAGGGCCCAAGCAGATGATGGGACAGCATATGTTCCACAGACTGCACACCCGGTCCGAGTGGGACAATCTGTTCTGCTGCGGAGAATCAACTGTGATGGGCACAGGCACACCAACTATAACTACTTCGGGATTATCTGCTGCAAATGCTCTGTTGAAAAAACTCGGAAAAGAACAGTTTGTCTATCGCGAAGGGATGACAAACTATGTGAGGCTTGTCGATAAACCCTTCACTACAGATAAGCTATTTGAAAATTACCCGGAGGAAGAGCGTAATGTAATGAGGAAAGCCATGCGCTGCCGTCTTTGTGAGCACCCATGCTATACCCCAAGGGGAACTACTGACATTCGGGGTATGATGCGGCGTGTAGCGGTAGGGAATTTTACCGGGGCCAGGAAGTGTTGGCTTCAGGCTCCCGTTGATATGGCTTCACTGAAGCGATACGAGAAAAATTGTATTTATGCCCTTGAAAACGAGACTGCGGTTCCCATTCAGGAAATTGTTTCATATATATCGGAGGTTTCCGTATGAAGGCAGAATATAATGCAATCGTTGTGGGTGGAGGAATCGCAGGCCTTACAAGTGCCGCGTATTTAAGCCGAAGGGGAGCCCGTACCCTATTGGTTGAAAAGAGAGAAAAGACCGGTGGTTTGGTGAACACATTCTGGCATCATGGCTTTGCTTTCGATGGAGGCATCCGGGCGTTTGAGAACTCCGGCATTCTGCTGCCCATGCTAAAAAGCCTGGGTATCGAGATGGACTTCATTCAAAGCGCCGTATCTATCGGGATAGAAGGCCGTTGGACAAAGCTTGCGTCCAGAAACAGCCTTCAGGATTATGCAGCCATGCTAACAGAAATATTCCCGGATAATAAAACCGATGTTATTCGGATTATTGACCAGATTCGAAAAGTAATGGGATATATGGATGTCATTTATGGCATCGACAATCCACTGTTACGAGATGATCTACGCAACCTCGAATACCTGAAAAAAACCCTGCTGCCCTGGCTTTTTCAGTATCAAAAGAATATTGGAAAGGTAGGACGATTAAGTGAGCCGGTTTATGCTTATCTAAAACGGATAACAACGAACGATGGGCTTATCGATATGATCGCACAGCGCTATCATCATGGAAGCCGTTGCAGAAAAAGAATGGTTTCCTACAAAGACAACCGAGAAGACTACCGGGTGGTAAAACATAAGAAGGAAAATCTTATTGATGATATGTTCCTTATGGAATTTAACAGACTCATTTGTATATTTATACTAAATGTGCTACAATTATTATAAAGTTTGCTGGTCTATGTTTTAAGCATAGGGGTGTCATATGGAAAAGAGAAGTAAAAGTAGAAGAGCCGCACAAATCATAAGCGGTATTGGTTTTATTACTGCTCTGGTAAATCTTCTTTATCATTTTTTTACGGAGAGAACCTTGGGAGTTGCATCCTATGCTGTAATGCTACTCTTTTTATTTCCAATTGTAGATCGAGTAAAGAGACAAAAGAATATCAAGTTTAAAGGTCTTTCAACCCTTGAGAAAGAACGATTGTTCTTTTTATAACGTTTTTATCTCATAATGGAGGTAAGGCCATGAAAACGATTATAACCCCCGTTGAAATGATTGCTTTTCACAATAAAGATGGGATACCTCATCCGGTAAGGTTAAAATACACAGATGACGGTGATACCGTAATCATAAACATAAAGAATTCGATGGTTCTTGATAAAAAAAGAGCATGTCGAAAGAGTTGAGAACAAAAAGGCTATGTTGAAGAATTCAACTGCTGGAGATAAATGCCTAAGGTGTTCTGGAACACTCGTAGAGCGTCCTGGAAAACATCGGGTGTTTCTTGGAGCTCAAACTGCCCGACATGCAGATTTACTAAATCATTGTAGGTTCAAGCATAAGAAAGAATCATGAATAAAGTGCCTGATGGAGGGTGAAAATGAATAAAGTAGAAAACAAGGAAAAGTATTTACAATTGTTTAGCATTTATACACATAATATCCCAGTGATATATTCTTCCTTGGAGGGACAGTATGATGGAGAACTATATGTGGATTCGGAGAATAATCCTCAGACCGCAGTTCTATTTACACCATTTGCATTTCATTTTGTTGCTGGAGATCCAGCTGTAATTAATACTGTAGATTTACTGGATGATTTGATTTTCAAACAATATATTGTTAACTTAGAACAAAAGGAAGCGATTGTGTTTGCACCTAATGATAGGTGGGATAGAGTTCTTGGTGAAGTATATTGTAAACATAATGGAATAAAGGACTTGAGAAAAATATTCCGTCTAAATAAGCATAAGTTTCTTGAACAAGCTGGTAGTATAATTCCTCAGGACGTTAAGTATGAATTGTTTTATGAGAAAGAGGGAGGAGCTAAATCATCATATCCAGTCTGCCGTGTGTTCAAAGATGAAAAGTGCATTGGTTATTGCTCTGGATTTATGCTTGGAAAAGGACATGCAGAAATTGACGTTTTTGTTGAGGAAAAATTTCGAGGAAGGGGGTATGCAAAAAGAGCATCAACTATGTTAATCAAAGAATTGTTAGATAAAAATATAGAGCCAGATTGGTGCACATGGGCATATCGAACGGAATCCCAGAAACTTGCCTATTCTTTAGGATTTGAATTGTTTGAAGAAGTACCAGCTTATATATGGGTTGAAGCAGAGTGTGGCAAGCTATAAAAATGCAAGGTAAGGACTACCTGATAAAAGAAGCTGGAGCTTCTTTCCTAAGTTCGTAGAAAAATGTTAGAAAAATCACCGAGAATGAAAGAAGCGGATTTCAGTTAATTCATGAAACCCGCTTATTTACTGGCAAATGACACAATGATTGATACAATGCACCTGTCTTGCAGCGAAAGCACCCACTTTCAGGTGCGTTTTTTGATGCTTTCCTATTGTAAATATATCGGACAGAACGGACAAAAGGTACAAAACTCGCTCCTTACAGGAGCATACTTGTGCAAGGGCATCAATCAGATTCCAAGATTGCCCTCATTGTAACTGGAGGTATTCTTCTTGTCCCAAATCTGGTTGACCAAATACCCTCTTTTCGGGACGAAATGTTACTCTTCAATTCGTTAATTACAGGAGTCACAAAGCCTTGAGGTGCTGACCGAGCTGACACGAAAGCATATCGATGGAAACGAATCTTTGGCTCGGAATCAGGAAGATATACTTCATCCGCTAATCCTGCTTGCCATCCTAGTTGATAAAGCGAAAGGTGAGAATGGAATCCGTATATCCAGCATTCAGAATGATAATGGCAATGCGGGAAAAGCCTTTAATCTGGACATCATCAGCCTATGGTGGAAAATGCCGACCGGGTTATAGCAGTGTATGACGGGAGAGAAAAAGGCGGTACGGTGTCAACCATACGCATGGTACATATGAAGCCGAAGGAGTTGCAAGAAATCCCCTTAAAGCTCTATGTTACACGGGCTGATTTGACATGCTGAAAGCTGAAAAAGCGAGAATGTGCTTTCCCTTCTTGTTGCTACGCGGCGCAGGCTGAAAACAGCACCAAGAGCGGGCGCAAGCTCCATTCATCATTTCTCTGGATGCTGTTTTCTGGCATCGTATTTTGCGGGGTGTCCCATCCCTAAACGTATCCTGACGGACCCGCTCCCGCTCAATTCCTTTCCCGGTATTTGGTAGAATGCTTGTTGCATCTATTCGATGAAACGTATAAAATTATAGCGTAACCAACCACAGATCATATAGGGAGTATGATGCATGGATTACATATCGGTACGGGAAGCGGCAATCAAGTGGGATATTTCCGAACGGCGTGTCCAAAAGCTCTGTAAGAATACCTCCAGCAGTTATGCCGGGACAGAGGTGAAGTTGCGGAACGCGTTATCAAGCGGGCCGGCATCGATAGAACATATGGGCATCAGCTTTTTAGCGGCAGAAGAAAGCCTTCGAGAGATAAGGTGATACAGCTTGCCTTCGGCTTTGGACTGGATGTGGACGAAACCCAGCAATTACTGAAATCGGCACGGCACACCGCCTTATACCCAAAAATCAAACGCGACGCCGCGATCATTTATTGCCTTGCCCGAAATATGGAGATTGCCGGGGCGCAGGACTTGTTGGCCGACTTTGATCTTTCGGTATTGGGTATTGAATAGAGCCGCGTTCGACATGGCCGGTAAGCCTATTTGAGGGATGGGTACATGAAATGAAAGAGTGTTATTATTGTAAGAATTTTATCCCGCACGATACGCCGAACTGCCCGCACTGCAAGTCGCCGGAGCCGCTGCCGCTTGCGCGTACTTATGTCAGCCCCGGCCTGGGTATGGTCGCGTTTGCATTGGCGGGGCTGTTGTTTATTCCGCCGTACAGGGGTGTTCCCTGGATTGGTTTCATCATATGTATGGCTGTGGCTTTTCTCTTTGCCTGCAATTTTGTTATTGGAATGGTGGGTGTCATCAAGGCTGTCCCGGCGAGGCGGTTGATGCGCCAATATAAGCGTCATAAGAGACACGATTTTACCGATTCCTGCCACTGCCTGTACTGCGGCAAATTGAACCTGCACGATTGGGATGGCTGTATCTGCACCCGTTGCGGTGCCCGCCGGGACAAAGAGCACGACTGGGACGGCTGCATCTGTCGGCGCTGCGGCCAACGCAAATTCTCCGATGACGAAGGGCATATCTGGGACGGCTGCGTGTGCTCCGTATGCGGTGCCCGCAGGGATAAAGACCACGACGTGGAGAATTGCAAATGCCGGCGCTGCGGCGGCGCAGTCCATGAATGGCAGGAGGTCGGCAGGGAGTTCGTCATGGATCAGGTCTATGCCCGCGACTTTGCGGAGAGCGATGATCATTACGGCTGGGCGTATCCTGAGGATGTCGGCTGGGATTCGGTCACATATCGGTGTGTCGTATGCGGGAAAGAAAAAACGGAAAAAGAGAATTCATTCTTTTGCTAAAACAAGATGCCCATACTGCGGCGGTACAAGATGAAGAAAAGGATAATGCATATGAAATTCTTTGCGCCGGGATGGATGTCCCAAAATGAAAAACGAGCGCTTCGGAGCGTGTGCAGGTTGAAGCCAAACGACTACGCCATAACCACCGCCGCGCTGGAAGCGCCGCTTGCGTCGGTGCGCGCGGCGGCCATCGACCGGTTGGCAAACGCCCATGCTCTGATGCACTTCATAGGTCTTACGCACCAATTTGAGGACAAGCGGCGCGCGCTTACACGGCTGTTTCAAGCGGAGCCACTGAAAAGCGCGTGGGACGCGCTCGAGGACATGGACCGCGACGCCGTCTTAAGCGACAAACCGTTGCAGGATTGTCTGAAAAGCGTCGCGCGTCACGACAAATCCGACGCCGCGCGCCGCGCCGTCTCGTTTATCGGCGATCAGGATTACCTCAGGTTTTTGTACGAGGACGATCGGTGGATTCGGCTCGAGGCGCTTTCCCATATCATGGATCAGAACATCCTGCGAGATTTGCTCGCGAAAGCGCCGCACGACGAGGATCGTGCGCACATCATGTCGGTTATGCGCGACCCCGCCCCTGCTTGCGCGCTGGCCCGATCAACCGAGGACCCGTGGGCATGTGCTACCATTATGCGGCGCATAACGGACAAGGCGCTCGCGCTGGAGATCATGGTTCAGACGCTGGATAAGGAGGTCTGCACCGCCTGCGCCGCGCTCGTAGACATTAGCGACGTAACGGACGAGCGCCGGCTGGCCATTCTCGCCCTCTGCGGCCCCGAATCCGTCCGGCAGGAGGCTGGAAGCCGCCTGGTCGGCGAAGAGGCCTATGTGGGCATCGCTATCCACGAAGGCGTAACGCGTTTTCCCATATACAAGAGCCTAAGCCATCACAGGGACTGCCTCTGCGACGCCGCGATTGCGCGCCTGTCAGACGCCGCGAAGCAGCGCCTGCGACTGGTAACTTCGTCATGGGAAGTGAACCTATGGCCCGATGAATTGAGGCAATGGACCGATGCGGCCTATCTTTTGGATATGATCGCCCTGTGTCCGAAGCACTACTGCACGAGCGCGGTCTGCGCCCGGCTGGATGCGCTGGACGAAGGTTGGGTGCAAAAGCTGGACGACCGGACGGTCAAGTCCATGATCGATATCATTTCATCAAACAGAGCCGAGGAGAAATTTGATCTCGCGCATATCGCGTCTGCGCTCAAGCAGATCTACCGGCAGGGGCGCGCAAAAAACGCCATCGCGTCTTTACGCGGCAGGACGGTAGCGCATGACGACGCGAGCAGCATGGAGCGGCGCGATAGAAGCTGCCACGAAGACCGGGGCTATACCTACTTCGAGTTGGATTAAATGAAGGAGAAGTTTATTCCTGTTTTTCGATCTTGCCAGCTTGATTCCATTGAGGAGGCATCATGTTAGAACCATCCTTCCGCCCTTCCAACTTCATGCTCATTCCCACGGCGGCCTGCCAGGCGTCGTGTATCTATTGCTTCGGGCCGAACCGGGGCGAGATGATGTCCGTGGGCGTTGCGGATCAGGCGCTTGCGTTCATGGCGCGGATCGCGCCTGCGGAGGGCAGCGTGCATGTCACCTTCCACGGCGGCGAGCCGCTGCTGGCCGGAGCCGAGTATTATGAATACATACTGCCACGATTGACGGAACTGTTCGGACGGCGGCTGCGCCTGTCCATGCAGACCAACCTACTGGCGATAGACGAGCGCATGGCCAGCCTCATCCGCGATTACCGCATCACCGTGGGTACGAGTGCGGATGGCGACGAGGCGCTGTGCGATGCGCAGCGAGGAAAAGGATATTACGCGGCCAACGAGCGCGGGCGCAGTCTGCTCCGGCAAAAGGGCGTGGACGTCAGCCGTATCTGCACGCTGACGCATCTTTCAGCAGGCGAAGCTATCCGCGTGTTCGGGCATTATGCCGGGGAACCGCCCTTGATTGGCCTTCCTTACTCCCTGCACGGCGCGGTGTGCGCGCTGGGGCGCGAGCCAGATGCGCATACCGTAACAGTGGACGACATGGCGCGCATTCTGCTTGATACGCTGGAGGCTTACCGGCAGAACATGATGCAGACCCGCGTGTCCACGTTGGACACTATGGCAAAGGGCTGTTTCGACGGCGAAGGGCATGTCTGCACCTTCTTCCCCTGCCTTGGCCGGTTCGCGGCCATCGCGCCGGACGGCGGCGTGTATTCCTGCCAGCGCTTCTGCGGACATACCGAATTGATGCTCGGCAGCGTGACGGACAGCCTGACGGAAGAGCAAATTCTGCGAAGCGCGGCGTATCAGGCACTGCATCAGAAACAGGAGGATGCGAAGGAAGCCTGCAGCGACTGTATGCACATTGCATACTGCAACGGCGGCTGCCTGTACAATATGTTCGCTTCGGATACAGTGAAAGACCCGTACTGCGAGGCGTACCGCGCGGTCTTTGACAGGATGGCGCGGGATATGGCGCTGGAGATGGGCGGCCTGATGACGAAACGCGTCACGCCCGACCATACGTCACTTTTGCAGATGGCCGGCGACCAGCCGCACCCGTATGATCTCGCGGTCAATGAACAGCGTATGCGCCGGGCGGTCAGTTGGGGACGCTACCCTTTCGGTGCAAGCCAAACGCTGGGAGCTTACAAGCGGAACCGCGTGCAGGAATACAACAAGCTCTATCTGCACATCACGTTCGATTGTCCGCTGCGCTGCGGCCACTGCTACGCCTCGGGCGGCGAAACGGATATGTCCGAAATGCCTGTCGACGCTGCGCTTGGCATCATATCCGACGCGCAGAAGGCGCTGTTTCGCTCGGTGGTCGTCACGGGCGGAGAGCCGCTTGTTCACGGCGGGATCGACGCGCTGCTCACGGGACTAAAAGCCATCGACCTCAAGGGCATGCGGCTGATCCTGCGTACCTCTTTAGGTTTTCCCATCCAAGATGAAAGGCTGAAAGCGGTGTGCGAGGTCTTTCCTGAAATCGTAGTCAGCATAGACGGCGACGAAAAAAGCCACGACATGCGGCGCGGCGCGGGGCGATACGCGCAGGCCGTCGCTAACCTGGAGCGCATGAAGGATATGGGCTTTATCGGCCGCGTGGGCGTGTGCGCCACGCTTTCAAGAGCGCAGCGTGAAGGCCCGGAGGGCGAAGCGGTGACGGCGCTGTGCGAAAGGCTGGGTATTGAGAATATCCGCTTCCGCGCTGTGCTGCCTCTGGGGCGCGCCGAAGGCGCACCGCCGGACGAGGGCTTCCTCTGCATGGATGAGAGCGAAAAAAGCCGCCCGTTTTGGCCGCGTTTCACCTGTGGCCTTGGTCAGAATCTCTATGTGGAGCCGGACGGCGGCGCGTATCCCTGCTATGCGTGGTGCGGGCCGGATAAACGCCTGGGGAACGTGCTTTCGGACGGACTGGCTGCGATATTGGACAGCGCCGCTTTCCTCAACCTTGCCCGCCATGACGTGGACACCAACGAAAAATGCCGCACATGCGAGGTGCGCTACTTCTGCGGCGGCATGTGTAAGGCGTGTGTTTCGGATAAAGGGAATATCGATGGCGGCGGTTTCGACTGCGCGACGCGAAAGGCGGCGTTCACACATTTAAAGGACATGCTCAAATCATAGAAATGGAGAGAACAAAATGGGATTGTTTAAGCCATGGATGAGTAAGAACAGCGCTCGGGCTGATAAAGCTGTCGGGAAGCTGAGAGACCAGAAAAAGCTAACCGAGGTGGCGCTCAAAGCACCGCTCTTCACCACGCGCATCGAGGCGATAACAAGGCTGACGGATCAAGAGATGATCGCAAAAATCGCCGCAGCCGACAACTCGGACTATGTGCGAATGGTGGCGGTCAGCGCATGCAAAGATGAAGCGCTATTAGCGCGGCTAGCCTGCAAAATCAACGATACACAGCTGGCGTGCAAGGCGGTTGAGCGGATCAGCGGCGAACATATGCTGGTCATGGTAGCGGAATCGGCAGAGAACCCCAATGCGCGCATGGCGGCCGCAAAAAGGATCGGGAACGAGGCGTTGCTTATGAAAATTGCCGCCAACATTTTAGAACACGGTGCGTGGATACTGGATAGGATCGTACAGTTCCCGGATGCGGAGGAGCAACTGAAGATACTCATGATGTCTGCTAAAGGCCAGGAAGTCCGCGACAGAGCAAGAAGCCGTCTCGGGGAAATAACGAGCGATCCGAACACATTGCTTGCCTGCGCCCGTCAAGACGACTGGCTCTATTCAAAAATAATCGAAAAGATCGATGATCTGGCACTGCTCGAAAAAACCATGCAGGAAGACGCAGACGAGACATGCCGCAGAATGATCGCAAACCACGCAATGAAGCGGTTGTCCGACTCCTCGCTGTTGTCCTTTGCGCTACGCGCCGATAACGGCAGGTATATACGCGGTAAGGTGGCAGTTGAACTCATGAAGCGCGACGCTTCGCGTTATGGCGAGCCGCTCGCCCCTTTGCTGGACGAATGTCTTCGTGACGATCGTGTGTATTTTCTTTCGGAACTCGGCGACCCGCGGGCCATCGCACCGCTGGAGGCGCTGGCGCTCAGCGAACGCGGGTACAAGGCTCCGCATGCGCTCGGCTGTATTCGTACAAAAGCGGCGGTGGAAGCGTTGCTGCGTATTATGGAACAGAATCATAGTGCTGCGTCATACGCGCAGAAAGCCCTGATGAAAATGTATCATGAGGCAAAGGGCGACACGGTTCACGACGCCATCGCGGCAATTCCCAGGCGCGTATACCATGAGCATGACGACATCGGCGGCGACCGGAGCCGCAGTTGTCACGACGACGAGCCATATGTACACTTCGATCTGGCCGTATAAGCGCTTCTCCATTTGGGGTAGCAGCTGCCAACGGCAGCTGATGCGTTCCTGTGCGTGGTGCAGCTTCGATATTAGTCATCGCGTGTGCGGCGTGCGCTACCTCTGCGGCGGCATGCGTAAGGCGTGGGTTTCGGATAAGCGGAACATCGACGGCGGCGGTTTCGACTGCGCGGCGCGAAAGGCGGCGCTCGAGTATTTGGCGGGTTTGCTCAAATAGAGTTAAGGAGATGTGGCGACAATCATGAACTACAGAATAAAACGATTTTTAATTGATAACTTTGATACTCTTGATTTTTACACCGAAATATGGAGAAGGACCCCTGAGAAAGGAATAAAAGCTGTTGAAAAAATCAGCGATCAGGCTGAACCTTTAGCGGATGAAGACGCATAGAGACGGAAGGCGTTATGGCATCAAAATATCCTGCGTATACGACAGGTGCAACGTCATGGTGGTGCCTTGCCTGTAAAGTATTAACGAGAGGGAGGTTTTGCAATGGGATTTATCTGTAGGAATTTTGGTCACAAATGGAAAGACTGCCAATGCGTTCGGTGCAGCATGACGCGCAGCGAAGGCCATGCTTATCACACAACTGACAATCCATGCGTGCAAATCTGCTCGAATTGCGGCTCTAGAAAAGCGACACATGATTGGGAAGGTCCCGGATGTATCAAAACGTGCCGGGTCTGCGGAGTATCCGATGGCTTTCCGCATCGGTGGAAATATCAGGGCGGTCATGTTGTATGTAGCGTTTGCGGCGAGACGAAGCATAAGCTCGTTTATACAATCCAAAATTGCCCAGTAAGCGAGCTATGCTGCGAGATATGCGGCAAGGTAGGCGGTACCAACGACGGCACGGACTACGGCTGCGACTTTATCAAGGAACCCTGCCTGCCTAAGAACGGGGCGAAAAAATAAAGGGGAAGAAATGATGATGAACCCTAAAATGGAAAGCGACCACGACTGCATACAGAACCTCGATGGTCATTGCAGATGCCAAATATGCGGGAAGGTTCGGCATGCTATCAGGGATAACGACGATGGAAGCTTTGCCGCATCAGGCAAGGTGGCCACGACCTGGTACACGCGCTCCGGGAAAAGGGAGCGTTACTATTCGGACAGCGGCACGGTGATCGAGACGGATTTCGGGCGGAGGATTTTAACCGGTAGTTCGGATGTCTCCGTCTGCCAAGCTGCTCTCATGCCCTTCTCCGAACGGGCGATACACTTACCTGCAACGCTGCGGGCAGGACGACGCCTTCTTGGCAAATGTCCTGCATCGGGCGGCAAGTAAGCGGAGCATACGCCAGCGGCATCATTATCGTATACGCCACAGGGGGAATACGCTGCCAACGCGACCATCCCTCCGCCGCACAATAAGTATGCAGCAGCACGTGCGTGTTAAACAACTGTTTTTGAGCTCTCAAAATAAATGCGGGAGGAAACGTGCATGGTACTGATTTATATACTATTAGCCTTATTTGTGTTCTCGATGATATTAAAGTTTTTAGGTAAAAACAAAAAACGAATCTGTAAAACCTTTGGGCACAAGTGGAATGGCTGTATATGTTCACGCTGTCATCTCATGCGTGATGAAGGGCACGACTGGAATGGATGCAAGTGCCGCGTCTGCGGGAAAACTCGCGACGAAGGGCATGACTGGGACGTCTGCAAATGCCGTGTATGCGGAGAGCGCCGTGATGATGCGGAGCATGATTGGGATGGCTGCCTGTGCAGACGTTGCGGGAAATGGCGCGACGAAGGCCATGCGAGCAAGGACGGTTGCTGTACAAAGTGCGGCGAGAACCTTTCCCCTCAATGCGCGTGCTGTAAGACGCAGCTGACCCCGGAGAATAGAATGAGAGGCACTGCTTTGGCGGTGTGCAAAGATTGCTACTATAAGGCAAAGCGAGTTGGGCACCACAGATTGATAAGCTACAATTACCCCAAACAGTATGATTTTGAAACGCGGTGTCTGGTGTGCGGAGGAACATTTAATAGCTATGATGAGGGGCAAGGCGGCGGAATGGATTTCGAAAAAGAGCCATGCCGTTACTAAACGAAACGTTTGTGAATGCGTAGCAATGGAGGCAACGAAATGATTATTGGAACAACCCACCAAATCTTCCCCAGTTTGTTGGAAATGGCCTGTAAGAATCATGATGTTAAAATTATTCAACGAAATTGCGCAAAAACTTGATAGTACCCAGGGACATGATATAATTATTTTGGATATTTGTATTCATTGATAATCATCAATCGAGATGATGGAAGTATGTGGCAGAAGGTAACGACCTTCAAAGCATCGGCTGTATATCCGATAAGATGCCGTTTTACCTGAGAGTATTGCAGCTATTCGGATGGATGGCAAACCTTCACATTCACAAATGAGGAATAAATGACAGCCGGTGGCTGGAACGCCCGTCTCACGCCGGAAGAAGAAAGCGAATTGAATAAAAAGGTCTCGGAAGGTTTGCAAAGAAAAGTCAGCGATGCCATGACGGCTTGCCAAAACCATCGGTATCCCTTTGATGATGTTTGCCCTCGATGCAAAAAACATCAGTCATGGAAAAATCGCTTTTTGTACGAGTATATCCTAATCGTCCCTGTGTGCGTTTGCGCTCCGCTCACCGCGATACTGTGGATGTTTTCTCTACTGGATAAAGGTTTTGCGATTTGGATGATGCTCATTATAACGGCGACCTCGTTAATCGGTACAATCATTTTTGTTTTTCTGAGAATAAGACAAACTGCCAATGTCAATAAGCTGCTCCCGGAAATAGACTGGAACAGACAATAGGAGGTTTTGCATGGGGTGCTTAATACATAAATGGAACGGCTGCACCTGTGCCCGCTGCGGCGCGGTTCGGGATGGCTATCACAATTGGAACGGCTGCACCTGTGCCCGCTGCGGCGCGGTTCGGGATGGCTATCACAATTGGCTTGGCTATAAATGCTCATATTGCGGAAAAAAGCGCGATGTTGGCGAAATCGAAGATCAAGCTGTTCTTGCTGATATTGCATTGAATATCAAGGAAGACGAGAGTATAAGGGTTGAAGCTATAAAAAAATTAACCGATCAATCCGCTCTTTTAAGTATTCTCAAAAATGATGGAGTTAAAAACATATGGGGTCCCGACAAATGTAAGGAAACCGCATTAAAATTAATAAGTGATGAAAAAATGCTGCTTGATTTTGCTGAAAGCTATGATGATTATAGTCTATGCTATGAAGCGTATAGGTATCTGAATGTAATTCCAAGGGACTATTCACCTTGCTATTTTTCTGATGTGATATCATCAATTAACGGTTCTAACAAGGACGCTATCATTGATTACATTATAAACGAGAAGTTAGGCTATACAGTCGGATTGGTTGAAATAAGAAAAAGTGATATAGAGATATTGTACAGGAATAATCAAACAGAAATTTTAGGAAAAATTGCGAAGAGCCGTATGTGGAATTATAGTAGTGCTAAGTGGGATTTAGTGAACTTTGTACATGAACGAGCGATTTCATCATGTGTAAAAGCAGGAGGTCATCATTTTAACCAAGACCATGCATGTAAAGTTTGTGGGGTAGTCGAATGTGAAATAACAGGAAATCACTTCTGGAACGATTGTATATGTACAGCATGTGGCTTAGAGGAGCATAATTGGCAGTTCAGCGAAAGAAAATTATTTAAAGGGAGTCACGTGGTTTTAGAGGGCAGTATTGACATATATAGATGTGCAAAATGTGGTAAAGAGAAAGAGAAGGATTATCCTGCATACAAGGATTAATACGATATGCACCCATGCTATAAGCATAACAAAAGCTTTTAGGAGGTATAAGTGTGGGACTTACATGCAAAATATTCGGGCATAAATGGGGAGCGTCTACCTAATGAATGATCCCGGCGCTGCCGCGTTTACAGAGCTACGGAAGCAATCGAGCATCAATGGAGGCTGATAGAGGGTCAATGTACGTGGGTAAAAATAAAGATATGAATGCCTGAAGCCTTTGAATTATAAACACTTGTGAGCATTTCATAGTACTCAATGATATTATAGAAAATGACCTTTTGACAACTGGAAATTGTGTGCTAGGAAAAAACAGAAAAAAATAAAATGTTAGAAAAATGTTAGAAAAATAACCGAAAATGAAAGAAGCGGATTTCAGCTAATTCCTGAAACCCGCTTCTTTACTGGAGAAGGACACGAGTTTGATACAAAATGCACCCGGTAGTCTCGTTCCCGTTTGTTCCGTTTGCTTTGTGCACACCCTCGGTTTTTCCGTTTGTTCCATGTGAGAGTATACACAAATAAAAATGTAAGCTAACAATAACTATATAATCGCTTCGGAAATAAACCTAATAAAAAATCAGTACCCTTCAAAAAGGCTAACTTTCTGAAGGGTGCTAACTTATGCTTATCCTATCATAATAACAGAGACGGGACAGTTATCACATGCTTCCGCTGCTGCATCTTCCACAGATTCAGGAACAGGGTCCGCGCAAACCTCCGCGCGCCCGTCATCAGCCATCTGGAATACCTCTGGACAGGTTGATGCACATAGTCCACAGGAAATACAGCCTTCTCTGTCAATCGTCGCTTTCATATGCTGATATTCCTTTCTTTATCAGGCATTCATGAACAGTTTGATGTCATCGTCAACTGTTCCGACACCCGCAATACCGAATTTTTCAACCAACACCTTGGCCACATTGGGAGACAGGAAGCCTGGCAGCGTGG
>CAYVFB010000027.1:28028-35699 GCA_964450305.1 uncultured Ruminiclostridium sp. | reverse complement strand
ATTATGGTATTCGAATTGTAAGGAAACCCTCAGGCCTTCCCTTGTATCTGCTTACTGTCCGTCGAGGCAACGCGGCGGACAATACGGATTATTCCTGGGAGGAAGTAAATCGGTATTCTGTCAGTGATTACATGGAAATGGGAGTTGAACGATACGGGGTAGAAGCAATTCTGCAGATTGGCGACGACAATGGTCCTATTCCTGGGGAATTGGGGTATAACGAGATGATTCCCAATGCGATTGTGAACATCAGAGGCGCAACCTCTTCCAATCATGTCCAGAAATCCTACAAGATCTCCCTGATGGAAAGCACGCAGCCCTGGCGAGGACAAAAAAACATTGCGCTGAACAAGCATGTTTATGATAATGTGAGGTTCCACAATAAGCTCTCATATGATTATATCAAGCAAATTCCCGGTATGATCGGCCTTCGAACCCAGTTTGTCCACCTTTATGTGAAGGATGAAACCAATACAGTAAAAAATACCAAATTCGTTGATTATGGACTGTTCACACAGGTTGAATTACCAAATAAGACATACCTGAAGAACCACAGTTTTGACAGCAATGGCCAGCTGTATAAGGCAATTTTCTTTGAGTTTGAACGTTATGAGGAATATTTAAGGCTGAAAACCGATCCCCTGTATGATGAGGTTTTATTCAACAAAATACTCGAAATCAAGGGAAGCGAAGATCACACAAAGCTTCTGGAAATGCTCGATGCTGTGAATGATTACGGGATATCCATAGAAAGTACATTTGAAAAGTATTTTGATCGTGACAATTATTTCAACTGGCTTGCGTTTATTATTTTAACAGGAAGCATTGACACGCAATCACAGAATTTTTATCTGTACAGCCCAGGCAACAGCACTAAATGGTATTTTATTCCATGGGATCAGGATTCTGCCTGGGGGCGCTATGAAGACAGCAAAAAAATGGCGGATGCAGGATTTGAAGCAGGTATCACGAATTATTGGGGTTCCATATTACACAAGCGTGTATTGGCACTGCCAAAGTATCGAAAGATGCTGAATGATAAAATAACAAGCCTCAGGAACATCATTACTGTTGAAAAAACCAGGGAGATGATAGACATATACAAACCAATTGTCCTGCAGTATTCATTTAAAATGCCTGATTTAATGTATATGAAAGTGAATAAAATGCAATTTAGTGAGATTTGTAATGAGATTCCGTATGAAGTCGATCGGAATTATGCTCTATATCTCGAAAGCCTTGAAAAACCCATGCCATTTTTCTTAAATCCGCCTGAGGTTACCGATAGGAATAAGTTGCGCTTTTCATGGGAAGCAGCCTATGATTTGGATGCAGAAAGCATTACCTATACCTTTGAATTATGCAGGGATTATTTATTTGAAAAACCGATTCAAATAGTACCCGATCTGGAAGTACCCATTATAGAGACACAAATTCTTCCGCCAGGACAGTACTTTTACCGTGTAACGGCGAAAAACTCCTCAGGCTACAGCCAGACTGCATTTGATTACCATGTGGACGGAAAATATATGAAGCACTTTGGCATGACTTGTTTCTATATTTTGGAGGATGGTGAAGTGGCTGAAAGAAAAGAGGTGAAATAAAGTGAAGCATATGGATGAATTAAACATGCGGCAGGAGCTGAAATATTTTATTCGGTATTCTGACAGAGATCTGTTAAAATACCGTTTTGCCGGATTAATGCAGCGGGATCGAAATGTGGGAGCCAACGGAGAATACAAAATAAGAAGCTTGTATTTCGATGATTACTGGAACAGTGCCTATGAAACCAAACTAATGGGTACACAAAAGCGCTATAAATACAGAATCCGGATTTATAATGACAGCGATACGGTGATTAACCTGGAGCGAAAACTCAAACATAACAGCTATACCGCGAAGGATAAAGCTGCTTTAACGAAAAATGAAGTATATTCAATCCTGGAAGGCCGGTATGCGTTTTTGCGGGATAACAGCCGGCCACTGCTCCGTGAGTTTTACTATGAATGTGTCGCAAAAGTTCTGCGTCCTCAGGTTATTGTGGACTATGAACGCGAACCCTTTGTTTTTAACCCGGGAGATATCCGGATCACCTTTGACAGATGTATACGTGCCGGTAATACAAGCTTTGACATATTCGATAAAAAGCTTCCTACTGTGGAAACAATGGCACCGGGTTGTCTGGTCATGGAGGTCAAGTTCTCCGGGTTTTTACCCAAAATGATCAAGAAAGCGTTACCCACGGGTACTTCAGAGTATACATCGGTTTCAAAATATATTCTGTGCTGCGATAAAAGAATTCATTTATACGGTATTCTATGACGAAGAGAGATGAAAATGAACAATGATCAAGCTTTAAGTGTAAAGGATATAATCAAAAAATCATTTCTGGATAATGTATTGGTGGATAACTCCAACTCCATGAATCTTATCATGACGCTTGTCATTTCAATGCTGATTGCACTATTAATGGGACTGTTTATTTATGCAGTCTATAAAAAATCCTTCCGCGGTGTTGTTTACAGCCAATCCTTCGCGATCACGCTGACGGGTCTTTGCGTCATCACCTGTATGATTACACTCGCAATCAGTACAAATGTAGTGCTGTCCCTGGGAATGGTAGGCGCACTTTCCATTGTACGTTATCGTACGGCTATCAAGGAGCCCATGGATCTTTTGTTCCTGTTCTGGTCCATATCATCCGGCATAGCAATTGGTGCAAAAAGCTATATGTTAACGGTGGTCAGTGCTTTGGTAATCGTCGGCGTATTGTTTCTTTTAAACCGGAAAAATTCCGGCCAGGACGTTTACATTATGATCGTTCATTACATGGGGGATGATATCAGTGATGAAATCAAGCGGATTATTCATAAAACAAAGTATCAGATCAAATCGAAAACCATGCGGGGTGAAACCTCGGAAATGGCAATTGAAGTATTGGTCAGAAACAATAATTTCGCATTCGCAGAGCATATCCGCAATTTGGAACGGGTGAATGATCTGACAGTCATACAATATAACGGTGAGTTCAATGGTTAGAAGGAAATGGATGATGATCATATTGTTGGTTGTTTCCAGCTTCCTATTTTGCGTCTGTGTGTTTTCCAGTGAAAAGAAGATTGTTTATCCTGAAATTACGGATGACGTTCTTTTCAATCCGATGACAGGTTATGCCCCATGGGCTTATTTTGACGATGAAGGCATCGATAAAAATTATTCTTTGGTTTATGCGGATTTGACTTGGCGGGAATGGGAGCCAAAACCCGGTACATTTGACTTTGAGAGCTTTGAAAAAAGGGTTAACCTTCATAAATGGCGCAGTGAGGGGAAACGGGTCGTGTTTCGATTTGTCTGCGACGTGCCCGGGGATGAGGAGCATATGGATATTCCGGATTGGCTGTATGAAATGATTGGAGGAAGGGGAGATTGGTACGATACATCGTATGGCAAAGGGTTTTCTCCCGATTATTCCAACTCAGTTCTTATTTCAAGGCATGAAATGGCACTGAAAGCCCTTGGAGAACGATATGGAAAAGACGACTTCTTTTGCTTTGTTGAACTGGGGAGTATCGGTCATTGGGGAGAATGGCATGTTAAATATCCGGAAGACATCAGGCGCATTCCGGGAGCACCTATTCGGGAGCAATACGTTCTGCATTATATGAAATCCTTTCCCAATACCCATTTGCTGATGCGCCGTCCGTTCGCTATTGCAGTACAGAAGGGTCTGGGGCTTTATAATGATATGACGAGTGACCCCGAGAGCACCGAAGAATGGCTGGATTGGATAGAACACGGGGGGGAGTATGAACAGGCGTCTGAGGGAATGGGCGCTTTGCGTAGTATGCCGGATGGATGGAAAACGGCACCTGTTGGCGGAGAACTGACCGGCAATTTGTCCTTTCGGGAGATGCTGGTGGATCAGCTGTCCATCACGGCAGACCTTCTCAAACGTTCTCATACGACTTTTATAGGCCCCAAATCACCGGTGGAAATGGATGATTGTGCCGAATGCCTCGAGGGTAGTCAGGAAATCCTGAAAACCATCGGCTATCGGTTTAGAATTGAGAAGGCGATCTTCACAAAATCCAGGCTATTCAAGGATCATCTGGAAGTATCTCTTGATTGGGTGAATGATGGAATTGCTCCCTTTTATTATTCCTGGGATGTCTTCCTTTATGTAATCAGCAATGAAGGAAATACAGTTATAAAGCAAAAGATAGAGTTGGATATCAAAGATGTAATACCTGAAATCACAGTAACCACCAAAACGGATATGGACTTATCAAGTTTGCGCAAAGGCGATTATCAGATAGGCATCGCAATTATCGACCCATTAACTGAAAAGCCCGGTATCGCTTTTGCCATGGAGAATACCCGGGACGACAGGATTACCATATTAGGCGCATATGAGAAAAAATGACAACCAGTTGGTTAGTCCAGTTCGATCATGCCTTGTTATCAGACCCTCCGTCATCTTATACTGCACCAACGTCCCTGGTAGCAATGATCGCTATGCCTGTTTCTGCTGCATTGTCTATCAGGATATCACCGGCAGAAACAGGGGCAATGGCCTCTGCCCGGTTGATTTCATCCATGCATTCAAATATCTTATTTTTGGGGATGGATCCTTTTGTTTTGACAGATACCAGCGGCCTCTCGCCGTTTTTTACCTTTATCGTGGAGGTCACCATCCTGACAGGGCTGGTGATTTCCTTTAAAGCATAAGCTTCTCCGCGTTTGCAGCTATACCCGTATATATTCCGTGCCGTACCGTTTTCCATATCCACACGAACCATACAGCCAAGAGGGCATTCAATGCAGATCACTTCCAGCTGTTCCATCATTCATCTCCCTCCTTTTGGACCTGAATGGTAATCGATTTCAAATCCCGGAATGCTGACAATTTTGACTTTTCCAGCTTCACTTCCTCCATTTCACTGGGGACCATAATTCTGCGTTTTCTATGCATAATCTGTTTATCATCCAACAGAACATTGATAAAGCTGTCCCTGAAAATATCAGTAACCCGGAAACGAACGGTGATGCTTTCATCCATCCGGTGAACGTTAATCGTGGACGGCACTGTGTAGCGAACCCCGCTTCCCGCAAGGACAGGTGTACCTGAAGTTTTCTGTATTTGCTTCGTCAGATTAAATGCATACTTTGCGGCATTTCTTCCAGCCGCAGCGGCCTCCTCGGAGACATAGTCAACCAGATCATGCACATGCAGCACATTTCCGCAGGCAAACACACCGCTGACCGAGGTTTCCAACTGCTCATCCACAACCGGTCCATTGGTCACGGGATTAATTTCAACCCCCAGTGCCCGGGATAATTCATTTTCCGGAATGAGCCCGACCGATAACAGCAAGGTATCGCAGGAGTAATGTTCCTCCGTGCCCTGAATTGGCTTTCCCGTACAATCCACTTTTGCAATCGTGACCCCCGTTATTCTCTCCCTGCCATGAATATCTGTTACCGTATGGCCTAATTTCAGCGGAATGTTGTAATCATTCAAACACTGCACCACATTCCTTTTCAGCCCGCCGGAGTATGGCAACAGCTCTGCAACCACCTTGACCTTTGCGCCTTCCAATGTCATTCGCCGGGCCATGATCAGACCGATATCCCCGGAGCCCAGAATGACAACTTCTTTTCCAGGCATGTAGTTTTCCATATTGACAAGGCGCTGCGCCGTCCCGGCGGTAAAAATCCCCGCAGGCCGGTAACCAGGGATATTCAGCGCGCCCCTGGGTCTTTCCCGGCAACCCATTGCCAACACAATGGCTTTGGCCTGAATTTGAAAGGCTCCGTCCTGCCGGTTTGTGGCCGTGATGACTTTATCCCTGTTGATCTCCAGAACCATCGTGCTCAATTTGGATTCTATCTGCAATTCATTCACTTTGTGAATATAGCGTTTTGCATATTCGGGCCCGGTCAGCTCCTCCTTGAAGATATGCAGCCCAAAGCCATTATGAATGCATTGATTCAATATCCCTCCAAGCTCCCTGTCCCTTTCCAGGATAAGAACCCCCAGAGCACCGCATTCTCTGGCAGATACCGCTGCTGCAAGGCCTGCAGGGCCTCCCCCGATAACAACAACATCATAGCTGTTCAATTCACTCCACCCTCTTTACCTTCTTTTGTCCGATGGGAAACGATTTGAGAGGCTCCTCCGGATTTGGTCACTTCTAATAATGGTATATTTCGTTCCCTTGCCAGAATTTCCATCACCTTTGGCGAGCAAAAGCCGGCCTGGCATCGTCCTGTGCCGGCCCTGGTTCTTCTCTTGACACCATCAAGTGACTTCGCCCCAAGCGGGCGATGGATACTTTCTATGATCTCACCTTCGGTGACGGACTCACATCTGCAGATGACCGTGCCATAAGCCGGGTTTCCCCAAATCAATTTATTCCTCTCTTCCATGGACAGTTTTTTGGGATCCACAATACCTTTCCGGATGGGATTGAAGCTGTTGTTTATCTCCAGGCCCATCTTTTCCCTGATCAATGCCGCTACCACCTGACCTATGGCCGGAGCGCTTGACAGCCCGGGAGACTCGATTCCTGCAGCATCAATAAACCCGCTGGCATCCTCCGCTTCACCGAGGATAAACTCATGACCTGCTTCATGAGCCCGCAGACCGGCAAAGGAGGCAATGACCTGCCGAGTGGGGAGGGCTTTTACAATCAGACTCGCCTTTGATATAACCTCATCTATTCCGTCTTTTGTTGTGGCGGTAGCATCCTTATCCTCGATGTCGATCGCCGTTGGTCCAACAATGAGATTGCCATGAATGGTTGGCGAAACAAGAACACCCTTTCCCAATTTTCCCGGTACGGTAAAGATCGTCTTGTCCACAAGAGAGCCTGTATTTTTGTCCAGGATGATGTAATCCCCTCTTCGTGGCATGATCTTCATTTTTTTCTCACTGACCATGTTATGAATTTCATCCGCATAAACTCCGGCGGCATTGACCACGCATTTCGTTTTGAAATCCCCCCGGTTTGTTTCTATTCGAAAGCTTTCCGGACTTTTCACAATATTGAATACCTTTGTATCAAAAAAGAATTGCACACCATTTTCACAGGCGTTTTCCGCCATGGCTATGGTCATCTGAAACGGGCAGACAATTCCTCCTGTTGGTGCGTATAATGCGCCAACGATATTCTCGGAAAGATTCGGCTCCATTTCCAGGGTTTCTTCCCTTGTTAATATCCGGTGGCCTTCAACGCCATTGTCCACTCCCCTTTTGTACAACGCCAGCAGTTTTGGCCTGTCCTCCTCACTGAGGCAGACAACAAGGGAACCATTTCTGCGGAAGGGTATATCCAGGTCTTTTGCCAACTGGTCCATCAGCCTGTTTCCCATAACATTCATTTTGGCCATCAGCGAACCGCGGGCAGCGTCGAAACCTGCGTGGAGGATGGCGCTGTTTGCCTTTGATGTCCCGAAGCAAACATCTTCTTCCTTTTCTAATACACAGGCATTCACATTGAATTTTGACAGTGCCCTGGCTATCGAACAACCGGTAACACCTGCTCCAATAATTACACAATCATACATGCAATCTACCTTCTATCCTCTTTTATGGTGACGCCGTGCAATATCTGCTAAGGTACCCTTTTGAAAGTTTACGCATGGCAATTTGTGTTTCACCGATGAGTA
>CAYVFB010000027.1:0-27928 GCA_964450305.1 uncultured Ruminiclostridium sp. | reverse complement strand
CTAAGGTACCCTTTTGAAAGTTTACGCATGGCAATTTGTGTTTCACCGATGAGTAATTTACAAATCGCCATGCGCATGAATCAATGAACTTTTTTAATAAGGTTGGTTGATACCCCTATGAACCCCTGGTTTAACACACGAGAACCTGAAAAACACAGTAAATTACCATGGGATAATGGTAAATAACAGTTGAGCCAGCAGACCACCAATAATCGGACCGACTACGGGGACCCAGGAATAACCCCAGTTCGAGCTGCCCTTCGCTTTGATCGGAAGGAGTGCATGAGCGATACGGGGACCCAGATCACGTGCCGGATTAATGGCGTAACCGGTTAAACCACCCAGGGACATACCAACGGATACGATGATGCCGAATACAAGAAACTTCTCAACACCGGGTGCACAATTCACAACGTTACCCACACCCAGGATGGCAAATACCAATACGAAAGTACCGATAATTTCACTCAACAGGTTCAGCCCTGTATTGGGAATACTCGGGCCTGTTGAAAATACGCCAAGCTTTGTTTTCGTGTCTTCCGTTGCACTAAACTGCTCTCTGAAAAGAAGATAAACAAGGCATGCGCCCAAAAAGGCACCGCCCATCTGCCCAAGAATATAAATCGGCACCTGTGACCAGGCAACAGCACCGCCTGCTGCCAAAGCCAATGTCAGTGCAGGGTTAAAATGCGCTCCTGATGAAGCACCAAAGATAAACGCCGGCAGCAGAACAGCCAGGCCCCATGCAAATGTAATTTGCACCGAGCCGCCGCCCTTCATGCCTGACTTATTTAAAGTTACGTTCGCCACAACTCCGTCGCCAAGTAAAATGAGCAATGCAGTTCCTATCAACTCTGATAAAAATATTAACATACTAACCTCCATCCTGCCGCGACCCCCGGCGGCACAAATAGTAACCGGTTTTTGCTTTAAAAAACCTTTATGTTAGTCTTCTTTTGCCCATCCAAAGGAACATTTCACTGCTTTTCTCCAGCCTTTTATTCTTTGGTCTCTATCTTCCTTATCCATAGCGGGTTCAAACGTTCTGGATATGGACCAATTTTTTACGACATCTTCCTTTGTTCCCCAATAGCCTACTGCCAGACCAGCAAGATATGCCGCACCCATGGCTGTCGTTTCCACACATTGCGGCCTCAGTACCGGTGCACCAATGATGTCTGACTGGAACTGCATCAGGAAATTATTCGCGCACGCTCCACCATCCACCTTCAAGCTGCTCAGTGTAATCCCGGAATCTTCCTCCATTGCCTTCAGCACGTCATAGGCTTGATATGCCAGTGACTCCAGGGTTGCCCGAATTACATGGTATTTATTGCATCCTCTGGTTAACCCTACAATAGTTCCTCTGGCATATTGGTCCCAATGTGGTGCACCAAGGCCTACAAACGCTGGAACCACATAACATCCATTTGTATCAGGAACTTTATTCGCCATGTATTCTGAATCCGGTGATGAATCAATCAGCTTTATTTCATCGCGAAGCCACTGTATTGCTGCACCGGCAACAAAAATGGAACCTTCCAGAGCGTAATTCACTTTTCCGTCCAGTCCCCAGGCTATGGTTGTAACCAACCCGTTTTTGGAGAAAACAGGGGTTTCGCCGGTGTTCATCAGCATAAAGCAACCGGTACCATATGTATTTTTAGCTTCACCCGGGCTATAGCAGGTCTGGCCAAACAATGCAGCCTGCTGATCACCGGCAGCACCGCCAATGGGTATTGCTCCGCCAAACCAGGAAGGATCCGTTTCGCCATAAACACAGCTGGAGGGCATGGCTTCGGGCAGCATTGATTTAGGAATATTCAGCTCTGCGAGAATATCTTCATCCCAATCCAAATCAAGTATATTAAACAGCATCGTTCTGGACGCATTGGAGTAATCTGTTACGTGAACCTTTCCCTTTGTCAGCTTCCAGATTAACCATGTTTCCACTGTTCCAAAGAGTAATTTTCCGGCTTCAGCCTTTTCCCTTGCACCTTCTACATTGTCAAGAATCCATTTCACTTTTGTCCCTGAGAAGTATGCATCAATGACCAGGCCTGTTTTTTGTCGGATGGTATCGACCAATCCCTTTTCCTTTAATGAATCGCAATACCCGGAAGTTCTTCTGCATTGCCATACTATTGCATGATATACCGGTTCACCTGTCTCTTTGTCCCATACAACGGTCGTTTCGCGTTGGTTCGTAATACCGATTGCAGCGATATCACCTGCTGATGCGCCGATTCTCTGCATTGCTTCAACGGCAACCCCAAGTTGGGATGACCATATTTCATTTGCATCGTGCTCTACCCAGCCTGGCTTGGGAAAATACTGTGTAAACTCCTTTTGCGCTACACTGCACATATCACCTTTCTCATTGAAAAGGATACAGCGGTTGCTTGTTGTGCCAGAATCCAGTGCCATAACGTATTTGGCCATAGATAACCCTCCCCGTCAATTTTCCTGAACCAATAAATAAATCCACCCAGACCTTTAGCTATTGTAACATATGTCTGGCCAAAGTGTTTTAGTACGAGTTCTGCTGATATATTATGATGCGACAAAATGGCAGTGACAAAAGGAAGGAGTTCCTGTCACTCGCGTGATAAGGGGATGTTTTTTTTGCCCTGGATATAACAGAAATAATAAACTTGTCCAGCTTAGCTGGGGCATACTTCCAAACCCTGCTGTTTTTTCATCACCGCACACAAGGTCGGTGAATTTTCTTCATATGGCTTACCTTCGACATCAGAATAAAAATCAACAGGGATAAAATGATGCTGTTGAAGTTCCTCTGCCAAAGATTGTTTTGTAAAGCATGTATTCCAGATATTATAGCTTAGGATGTTCCCAGCCTCAACGATAACATATCGCGCAACATCAATGCGCTCACCATAATAATACTGCGCATTCAGACAGATATGCGGGTTTGGACTCCAAAAACCACCATTGGAACAGACTTCCCAGGATGTATTCTCCGTGCGGCCAGTGTTCCACTGTGGTGTAAACACATCAAGCAAAAACATCCCGCCTGGCTTCAAAGCCTGATATACGCGGCCAAGTAGATTATTGCGATCTTCGGGTATCAGGGCACCGTAGTCACACCAAATCAACGTGACCATGTCATAAATACTATCAAACTCCATATTAAGATAATCCTGCATTACATACTGAGTTTTTGTGTCGTGTTCCTTTGCATAGGCAATAGAACGCTCCGAGAAATCCAAGCCTGTAACGCACAGTCCGTGGTCAGAGAAACGACTGGCATATAATCCGGGGCCGCAGCCAATATCAAGCAGCTTCGCACCACGAGGAAGCAAGGAATATATCCACTCCACCGAGAGATCTATCGTCTCAGGTTTACGACTTGCGGCATCCGTATTGGGATTCAGATGCTCCTCGAGCATGCCCCTGGAGATATGCGGATCATTCCAGAATTTTTCTTGAGTCTTTTCATAAAGCTTTGGCTTTAACAATAATTCATTCAATGTGGTATACATCATTCATCCTCCAATCGATCATTTCAAACATAAAAATACCGCAGCAGGCAGCCATCGATAACTGCAGACTACGGTTCTACAGGGAATGCAAGTGTTGATAATACAATAGTCCCATCCATTAATACGATTAAAGCTTGCGGATGAGCCGGAAACCGTATTGTTTAGAATAAACACGGACACACCTGTTCGTGCATAGAAATATACAGTATTCACGAAAGGTTACATGAAACGGCACAACAATAAAAGGTGTTTAATTATTGCTATGCCCAATATTCTGTTTCAAACAAAAGCCACCTCAAAAACTATAAACATAACACAACAGCTCCTTTCGTTCTCTGCCAGGCATAATTGTATTACAGCAGAATTGAATTTCATTTAGCATACCATTTGTTTTTTGAAGAATCAATCCTTCGTCCAAAAACGATTATGTAAAGATTGTCTATAATCATACTTTATGCTTCCGGGCGTACTTCGTCGGGAAGCCTCCGATAACACAAAAACGACATAGCTGTCGGCTATGTCGTTTTTCTTGAGGGAGTAAATTCTGTACACGGGTTGCCTTTATGGTATTGGAACATGTTTCATGCAAATTGATAATTTGGTTAAGCAGATGGAGCGGGTTATGGAGTAGGGTTGGGTGATGGTGTGGGGGTAACTGTAGTTTCAGGTGGAGTAGGATAAGTTACTTTTTCTTCATCGTCAACGACAACCCCGTCCAGATCTTTATCCCAGTCAACCTTCATTCCGAATATCTCCGCCAGGAACCTGATAGGAACCACGGTTCTGTTGCTGATAACTTGAGCGGGTACATCAAAATCCACTTCAACACCGTCTTTATAGTATTTACCGGTGTCTAAATCAATAACAACCTTAATCGTGCTTGTTTGTATACTAATGTCGATATTAGAGTATACGGCTTTTGTCACGGTTACATCGTTGGTTTCTCTGTCCCACTCCACCGAAGCACCAAGTGCGTTTGTAACAGCGCGCACCGGTATCAGCGTGCGGTTATGTTTGATTACCGGTGGAACATCGAACTTTACCAGCTCACCGTTAACAATAACAGGTATCGTATTGTCGCCTTTTTGCTTTCTGACTTCTTTGATCCTGTTATGCAGCTGCTTTCTGATTGCCTTGCCCTTATGGTAGGACTTTAGTTGTTCGAGCAGGCCTTCAAGCGTATCGGCAGGTCCGGAAAACGGAGCTATTTCCGGTGCCTCGGTAGACGTGATGAATTTCTCCTGTTTTTTGCCCTTACCTTTTCCGTTGCCATTTTCGTCATCGGCATAAACGGCCGTAGCCAGTGACACCACCATTAAAACAGTTAAAAATGCAGATATTAGTTTTTTCATACGGTAACACCCCTTTTTTTGTTTGGTAATACAGTAATACGATTGATGTGGTCAAAAAATCGGGGTACCCTAATAAAATAGTACTTTTGCCCTATAATGCGCTTCAGCCTGTGGACAGCCTAACAACAGAAGCCTTTGAAGCTTCAGCTAACCAAACAAGCAAAAAGGGAATAGAACGCAATTGCGGAATATTCCCTTTTCTGATCTTGTGTCCCCACCTTAGCCCTGATCGTACTCCAGTATTAATTAGGAGACTTGTCAGTGTATATCTTCTCTTTGTGCTTTTTTACCTCGATATAAACTTTTCTGATACTGCTCTTGATTTCACCGATGTTGTCTTTACTCTTTTTCCCTTCCAGGCTGTCCTGGATTTCCAGAACCAGACCGTCCAGACCATGGGCGTACAAACGGCTGCAGATAGTATCCCGTGTGTCGGCTTTCAGACTGATGTGAAAGCAGGCTTTTATCATTGCGTTGAACAAATTATAAATTTCATTGTGATCATCTGATTTCTTGATCTTCCTGTAAAGGTGATCAACTTCCGAACTTCTTCCTTTTTGCCATAATATAAACAGGAAAGCAGCTAACCCCAGCGCAAATACTCCGCCAAAGGCACAAAGCGCAATCGTCAGATTCTCTTTTTTCAATTGTATTGTCAGATACTCACCATTCGCAGTGTCGTACCGAACCTGTTCTATCCTTACAGTTTCGATGGAATTGCTTCCTGCCTGTGCCGGATCCTGTATAACAGGGGCATTACCATGAACCATAATCGTCTCTCCGGGTATTTCGGCCTTCTCATAGGCGCCGGTTTCGGTGTTATAGCAGGAAATGTAAACAGGGTCGATTTTGATTTCACCGTTCGTTTCAGGCACAAGAATGATTTCGAACTCTTTTCTGGCCTGGTATTGATTATTTTCTACACCTTCCTGAGTGCTTTTTTGCGTTTCATAGACAGAAAATCCGGGAACGCCATCCTTAAAAATCGCATTCAGAGAATCCAGATTACAACTGCCGGATGCGGTAACGCGCAAGGTGATGGAATCACCATAATTGAGCTCTTGTCTGCTGTAGCTGGAATCCAGGTTCAGCCTTCCGATTACTCCGGAAAAGTCAGCGGGCTGATTGGGTAGGGGATTTACTGTAAGCTCCAGCGGATTGGTTTGCAGATAAACCGGTTTGGAACTGCTGAAAAAATCTCCGGTGCTGACATTCACCTGGAAATTATATGCCGGCAATGTAAAGGTGCCGGGTTTCAGCGCGGATATAACAAGCTGCCGGGCTTCATATTTCACGTATTTATTACCATTTATATAAACATAACCGGCTTGCAGCTGATCCTCCGGGGTATCACTGACAATAAAGCCATCCAGGGCAATACTGTCCAGAAAACCAAAGTTTTCAATGTTATAGCGGGAGTACAGTTCATAGGTCAGAACCGCTTTTTGGCCTGGCACCAGTTTGGTTTGCGAGATCACGGTTTTTACAAACAGATCTTCGGCTTCTTCCTCCGAATTACCAGCAGACTCGGACACATTTACCGTCAGTTCGTTGGTCAGGTATGCCTGACCGTTGTGCTCGATGGTGGCCTGAAGGGTAAACTGCCCGGCTTGTTTGGGCATGATGATATAGAAAAGCTCTTTCTTGTTTGTCATGTCCCCATTGATAATCTGTGTGGATGTTGACTGGCTGGAAGACAGAACATCAAAGCTGTCCAGGCCTTTTATTTCAGTTACCTTTGCGTTCTGTACATTGACAATACTGATCACAAGGTTCGCGCTAATGCCCATTTGCAGGTTCAGGCTGTCTATGGTCAGGGTGAATTCCGCATCCTTTGGCGTTGCTGCCCCTGCAGTTAAGTTCAGCATGAAAGGCAGTACGAGTATGATACAGATCCATCCCATTCTTCTTTTCTTACCAGTCATGTTCATCCTCCTTGCCTGAATCCCTGATCTGCTGATTGTTCTTCAGGGCTTCTTCCTCCTGCGTTTCAAGCATTTGTAATATCCGTTCCAGTTCACTGTTGCTTAAAACCGCTCCTTGTGCGGTTGCATCGTTGTTTTCTTCATTACCGGAAGCATCGGCCTGCTGTTCACCGGTTTCTTCCTTTTGCTCGTCATCCTGCCCGGAGGTTCCTGATTGCTGATCCTCTGGGTTCTGCTGGTCGTCTTGTCCAGAGGTTCCTGATTGCTGATCCTCTGGGTTCTGCTGGTCGTCCTGCCCGGAGGTTCCCGATTCCTGATCCTCCTGGTTCTGCTGGTTGTCTTCGCTTGAGTTGCCTTCGTTTTCTTCGCCGGTTTGTTGATTATCCTGCGAATTCCCTTCATTCCCTTGTTGATTCTGCTGGTTCTGTTGATTCTCGCCCTTTTCATTCTGGCCCTGCTGCTGTTCCTGTTCCTGGCCTTCCTGACTTTCCTGGTTATCCTGCTGCTGCTGATTTTGCATATTATCTTTCAGCGCCTTAAGCTTTTCCAAAGTAAATTCATAATTATATTTCAGCCCGATATTCTGCGGAAAGGCTAGGATGCCTTGCTCATAGGTTTCCAGGGCAGCAGTGTAAAGCTGTATCTTTTGGTTCACATCCTCCGTGCTGTCACCAAGCCTTAAGGAAGAATTACCTGCGTTAATGTACACATCTGCAGTCTTGGAGGCCTTGTCATAAAACTCAATAGCCTTATCAAAAGCTTTCAGTCGATATAATGCCTGGCCTGAGTTAAAGTTCAAAACCGGGTCTCCGGGCTCTTTCTGAAGACCGGAAGCATACGCCTCAAGAGATTTATCAAATTGCTCGGCGGCATACAAATTGTTACCGGTAACTACAGCCCGGCCCACGGTATGGTTAAAGTCAAGAATACCAAATATGAAAAGGAACCCAAATGCAAGCGTGATAATACCGGAGGTTATCAATATTTTTTTCATTCCTGAACCCTCCTTTCAGGAAGGAGCCAGGCTGCTAAAAAGAAGATCAGGCCGGCCCCAAGGAAATACTGGTAAAGCTGCGTGAATCTTCGGATTTTATCCGTCTTATAGGCATTTCTTTTTAAGGCTGCGATCTCCTGTACCAGCGAAGAAATCTCTTCACCGGTCAGGGTGGACTGAAAATATTTCCCTTTCCCCAATACTGCAAGCTGCTGCAGGGCATCAGAATCGAGTTTTGACAGGACATGTTCTCCCGCCGAGTCTTTTTTATACTCCACCTTAACCGAGCCGGATTCATCATAAACGGGGACCAGCCCGCCTTTCTCCGTTCCTATGCCCACGGTATACACCCTCAGGCTGTTATCCGAAATTCCCTTTAGTGTTTCAATGCTATTGGTTTCATACTCTTCCCCATCACTGAAGATCAGGATAACCCTGTCGCTGCCGGTCGCCCTGTCAAAGGATGCATTGGCCAAAGAGAGCGCGGTGCCGACATTGGTTCCTCCTCCGCCGATCAGTTCAGTATCAATGACCTCCAAAAACATTTTGGCCAGATCATAGTCATCTGTCAGCGGCATTTGTATATAGGCCGATGAGGAGTAGGGGATAAACCCGATCCGATCGCCGTCAAGGTTGTCCAGAATGCTTTCGATGATTTTTTGTGCCCGGCTCAGCCGGCTAGGCTTGATATCCTCGGTGAGCATGCTTTTCGAGGTATCGATCAGTACATAAATGTCCAGGCCCGTTTTTTCTACCTCAGTATAGCCCTCAAAGGCTTGTGGGCCAAGCAGCGAGAAGAATATCAGGCCCAGACCGAGAACCATACAGGCAAGCCGAAGCCAGAGAAACCGCTCCCGGGTGTTTATTCGCAGCTGTTCCAGAATTCTTATCTTTTTGCGTCTGCCCAGAAAGAACAGCACCAGAGCGGCCAGCGGCAGGATGATATATATTAAGTTGGTTGGGTTCTTCAATTCCAGTGCGTTCAAAAAGATTAACCCTCTTTCTTCAGCGTGGCAGTAAAGTTTGCTTGTTCCAAACCACGAATTTGCGTATCCCTATACAGGTTTACTGCTATGGTATCTGCACAAAATAAAAACGATCAAAAAAGATACCCAATAACAGCAGGAACAAGGCGATTTTTATCAGATCAAAGCCCAATTCGGTGTATTGCCTGAAATTATCCCGGTCAAATTCGGACTTTTCCAGCTGGTTGATGTTATCAAAGATCTGATTCAGGCTTTCGGCATCTTTTGCGCGGTAATACTGCCCGCCCGTAGTATTTGAGATTTCCTGAAGCAGGTCCTCGTTTAGGCCGCCTTCGGCCTGCTGATAACGGATTTGACCAAAATAGTTTACCGGGATAATGGTTTGATCCGTTCCAACACCTACGGTGTATATTTTTACACCCATATCCTTTGCCAGTTCACTCGCCGTTGTTGGGTTGATGGCCCCTGCGTTGTTGTCCCCATCGGTCACCAGCACCATGATCCTTGAAGCGGCATCACTTTTTTTTAGTCGGTTCAGACCTACCGAAATAGCCATGCCAATGGCTGTTCCATCCTCATTTACTGTTTCTGTGCTGACTTCACTAAGGGATTGCCGGATCAGCTCGTGATCAAGAGTCAGCGGAATCCTTGTGTAAGCCGTACCCGCGAAGATAATGAACGAAATCCTGTCCTGGGGCCGATCTTCGATAAAGCTGTCGATCGTGTCCACCGCCACAGCCAGACGGTTGGGCTTAAAATCAACCGACTCCATGGATCCGGAGACATCCAGCACCATGGCGATGTCAATACCCTGTTCGCGGATGGGGGCATCTTCGTCCAGCCGTTGCGGTCGAGCCATTGCTGTGATCAGCAATATCATGCTCAGGCAGATCAGAACCTTCCCCACGAGGTGCCCAATGGTTTTTTTCATGCCCGAAGCCTGCAGCATTTTTACACTGGAAAAATTCAGCGCAGCTTTCTTTCTCCGCATGAAAAAAATCAAAGGGATCACGGGTATGAACAAAAGAAAATACCAGGATGCAAATCGAATCATGTCTTCTCCTCTTTTAGTTCTCAATCATAACAACAAGTACCTGGGAGCCGGGTCGGAAAGTCTGTTTATTCTTTAGAAACACGCATAAACATGTAATAATGAACGGAACTATGCGGGTTTCAAGCCATGAAAAGCAGTGTCCTATGAATAAATATGTTTTTCCGAACGGTCTCCAAACATATCACGGCTCTTTCTGAGGTTGTTTTATGGTTTCTATGGAGTCAACAAGCGCTTTGAGCGCATTGTACAATTCCCGCTTCTTTTCCATGGAGCCTTCATTGCCTGAAAATTTCAGGTAATCGCACTCCTCCAGCCAGGAACGGATTTCCGGCAGTTTTTCCTGTAATCCGGCAATGGGGGTCAGCTCTCTAAGGATCTCAGCAGAGGTTTTCCCCAGTATGCGAAATGAAAAAGTGGACTCCAAATACACCTTCAGGCAATAGGTTAATTGTACCAGGGCATCTTTATCTCCAAGTGAAACATGGCCCACAGCCTGCATAAACTTCTGCAGCGGGGTAAGCCGGGAAAGCTTTCTTTTTTGAACAGCCTTTCCCAGAAGAATTCCTCCTGAGACTAGAAAGAGTAAAGCGGAAACGCCGGCGAGGATTCTCCAATCCGGTGAAAACTTCGGTTTCTGAACATCGGTGCTTCCCTCGAAGACCTCGGTTCTGTCGTATAAATCCAAAGTGGATTGAACATCGATGATAACTTCCTTGTCCCCCAGGTAAACGATCTTTTCTCCGGGTTCAAAGGTACGCAGCGTTAACAGATATCCGTCGGGTTTGTTTTCAAGCGAAACGATCTCAAAATCACTGAACTTTTCACGTAACTCCTCTTGTGAAAAAGCCTGCGTCGTGACCTTCAGCTCGATCAAATCCCCGACGTAAATATTGCGTTCTTCCGCCATCCCATGGCTTAATGGCATGAGAAGAAACCATATGAAAAGAAACAATGCCAGCTTCGATTTCATCTGCGGCTCCTTCTTTTGAAAAATTGTTTTAACGGCTTTACATAGTCTTCATCGGTGTAAACGTTGATTAAATTGGGTTTGTATGGACCGAGCTGGCTTTCCGGGCGGTATTCCCGATGCATATTGTTCAGCACAGTCGTTTGCCCGGATTCCAGATCCTGAAAGGTGAATATGGCCCCAGCCGGGATTCTTTCCTCGGCTCGGTCCACAACCCGCACCAATACGAGATCATGGTGGTTCGAAGTAATCCGGATATCCTTCTCGTAGCCTTCATCCAGAAAATCAGAGATTAAAAAAACTACACACTTTTTCTTTTCAATCCGGTTGAAAAACTGCAGGGATCCCGCGATATTGGTTCCTGTTGACTGGGGCTGATACTCCAGAATATTTTCAATAATGGACAGCACATGCTTTCTGCCGTTATTGGAGGGAATCAGCTTTTCAATCCGATCAGTAAAAAAGATCACACCCACCCGATCATTGTTTTTACATGCGGAAAAAGCAAGGGTGGCGGCGATTTCAGAGATTAAATCTCTTTTGCGGCCAAAGCTGTTGGAGCGAGACATATCGATCAGCAAGAACAGGTTCATCTCCCGTTCCTCACAGAACTGCTTCACATAGGCCTTATTATGCCGGGCGGTTACATTCCAGTCGATATTGCGAACATCGTCCCCGGGGATGTACTGGCGAATATCGTCAAACTCAATTCCCCTGCCTCTGAAGCCGGAGCGGTACTCGCCCGAAAAAACCTCTTCCACCAGCTTGTTGGACTTTATTTCAATTTTTCGGATCTTTCTGATCAAATCTCCCGATAGCATGCGTTCTCCTCTTGAGTGATCCGGAATGGTCTATTTACTCAGCTTTCCCGCAGTGTTTTGGGCACCTCCCTGCACGGCAGGTTATTGACGACGGTGTGATATCAAACCTGAGCATGTCGGTATCAGCGCCTCAAAACACATCCGCTGTAATCCCCACTTATTCATGGCAGGTTTACCTGCTCAAGAATCTGCGTAATAATCATCTCGGTGGTAATATTCTCGGCTTCAGCCTCATAGGTTAACAGAATCCTGTGACGCAGCACATCATAAACAATCGCCTTAATGTCATCAGGAACAACATAGCTTCTGCCCTCCAAAAAGGCTCTTGCCTTGGCGGCTTTCACCAAATACAGGGAGGCGCGGGGTGAAGCTCCGCAGGCAATGTAATTGGAGGTCTGTCTGGTTTTAAAGACGATATCCAACACATAATCCTGTATTTTTTCATCCAGATAAAGGCTGTCAGCCTGTTTTTGCAGTTCGGAAAGGTTATCGCGGTTGAAAATCCTTTGAATTTTGGGTGCTTCGGCTTGCTCTACGGAAAAGCGCTCGATGATTCTCTTTTCTTCCTCGCGGCTGGGATGCTGAATTTTCAGCTTCATCATGAACCTATCCTGCTGCGCCTCAGGCAGCGGGTAGGTGCCCTGCTGTTCAATGGGGTTTTGGGTAGCAATCACGATAAACGGCTTATCCAGCACATAAGTGTTTTCGCCGATGGTTACCTGCCTTTCCTGCATCGCTTCAAGCAGTGCCGACTGCACCTTGGCCGGTGCGCGGTTAATTTCATCGGCCAGAATGATATTGGAGAAAATGGGCCCTTTTTTGATGATGAAATCACCGGTTTTCTGGTTGTAAATTTCAGTTCCCAGAATATCTGCAGGCAGCAGATCCGGTGTGAATTGTATTCGCTTAAAATCAACACCGGTAACCATGGCGATGGTGCTTGCAGCCAGTGACTTTGCAAGACCCGGAACGCCTTCAAGCAAAATGTGGCCCCCTGTGATCAGGGCTGTCAGAATACGATCAATCATATATTCCTGACCGATGATCACCTTGTTTATTTCTTCCCGGGCCTGCTGGACGAGCATTTTCCCATCCAAATTACCTGTTTGCTCCATTTCCTAACCTCCGATCAAAACAGCCTCTTGAAAAGTTGTAAAATTCAATCCAGGATGTCCGATAAGCCTGTGAATCATACAGAAAAAGTGATATTGTTAATATTGTAAATATAAAGTTTTACGCATCTGTGAATAATGTGTAAATTCTTCTTTTTCTTTAGTGATCCATATCACATTTTTATGTATGGTGTAGGGGTATGATTTTTCTATATATAGTGCAACATATGAAAAGAAAACGCTATATATTGTTTTTTTGAGGGAGGTGCGGGATGAAGATACTGAAAAGAGACGGAAGACTTGTGGATTTCGATTCAAATAAGATCATCCATGCGATTCATAAGGCAATGGCTGAAACCCTCTTGGGGGTGGATGAATCCATATCCCGCCGGATAGCGGCGTTTGTAGAAGAACAGATAAAAAAAGGCGGAGGGATCAAAAGCGTCGAACAGATACAGGACATGGTAGAAGAGCAGCTGATGGCCTCCGAAAGAAAAGAAGCGGCGAGAAAGTACATATTATACCGCAAACAGAGAAACCTTACCCGTGCCACACGGAACGAGTACAAGCTTTTAACCGCGGATTTTCTGACAAAGTACAAGCATGGCCTTACCGGAATGGATCCCCTTGGGGAGTTTGTATATTACAGAACCTATTCCCGCTGGCTGCCCGAAGAAAAGAGAAGAGAATACTGGTGGGAAACAGTTGCCAGAGCAGTGGATTATAATTGTGCCCTTGTTGATGGAACCACACAGGAGGAAGCGGAAAGGCTTTATGAAAATGTTTTCAGCCTGAAACAGTTCCTCAGCGGCAGAACCCTATGGCTTGGCGGAACCAAAATATCAACGGAGTATGGCACCGGGAATTATAATTGCGCATTTTGTGTGATAGATGAATACAATAAGTTCACCGAGCTTTTTTACCTGCTGATGATCGGCACAGGTGTCGGTTTCAGAGTATTGAAGGCCGATGTGGAAAAGCTGCCTGCCATCAGAACCAATAATCACATCATCCATGAATACTACAGACCGCTTCCGGCTAATGAAAGGCAGGACAACACCGCCCTTGATTTCGACGGTGACACGGCAATGATCACCGTCGGTGACAGCAAGGAGGGCTGGACGCAAGCCCTGGATTTCTTCTTTAAAATTCTGTACAGTCACAGTTATCAAAAAATTACGAAAGTCGTTCTGAATTATAACCATGTCAGGCCAAAGGGAGAAAGGTTGAAACGTTTTGGCGGTACCGCGAGCGGGCATGAAAGCCTGAAGGTCATGTTTGAAAAGATATCCTCCGTGATTACGAAAATTGGCCTGGATGAAGGGAAGAACAAGTGCAGATTGCGCCCCATCCACTGTCTGGACATCTGCAACATTATCGGTGAGAATGTGGTTGTCGGCGGGGTTAGAAGAACAGCGGAAGTGGGCATTATTGACTCGTCGGATGATGAATGTATTCAAGCTAAAAACCAGCTGTACTACGTCAATGAGCATAACGAGTGGATTGAAAACAAGGCCATCTCCCATCGAAAGCTTAGCAACAACTCCATCTTTTATGAAACAAAACCCACCCGGGAGCAGCTGCACTGGCAGATCACCCAAATGAAGCTCAGTGGTGAGCCCGGCTTTATTAACGCACAGGCGGCTCGGAAAAGAAGGGCTGATTTTGAAGGGGTGAACCCCTGTGCGGAAATTCTGCTGAGAGATAGAGGCTTGTGCAACCTGACCACGCTGAATGTGGCCGCCTTTATAAAGGATGGCCGGTTGGATCTGGAGGGCCTGCTGGAGGCACAGCGCCTGTCGGTGCGTTCAGGGCTGAGGATGACTTGCCTTGAGCTGGAGCTGCACGAATGGGACCGGGTACAAAAAACGGACAGGCTTCTGGGTGTAAGCTTAACTGGTTGGCAGGATGCCATGAGCAGTTTGGAGTATACAGTGCACAAAGAAGCCGAATTATTGGCACAACTACGCCAGGTGGCCCATGAAGAAGCTCACAGGTATGCCGATGAACTGGGACTTCCACATCCTATGTTGATTTGTACCGTTAAGCCCGAAGGCACTTTATCGCTGCTTCCCGGTGTATCCAGCGGTCTGCACCACTCCCATTCCAGGTTTTTTGTCCGAAGAATCAGAATCAATGCGGACGACCCGCTGGTAAAGGTATGCGAACAGCTGGGCTATCCGGTTCTTCCCGAAAACGGCCAGGATCCGGCAGACTGCAGGGTTAAGGTTGTTGAGTTTCCACAAAAGTCCCCTGTTCGCCGCACTAAATATGAGGTTTCAGCCTTGGAGCAGCTGGAAACCTATCGCAGGTTTATGAAGAATTACGTGGACCACAATGCGTCCATTACGGTAACAGTTCAAAACGATGAGTGGAAAGCTGTTGAGGACTGGCTGTATGAAAACTGGGATGATGTGGTGGCCGTATCCTTTCTGGCCCTTGATGACAGCTTCTACCCTCTGATGCCCTATGAGGGAATAACAGAAGAGGAGTATAACAGAAGGGTAAATGCCATGCGGCCGTTCATTCCCTCTTTATTGGCAGAGTATGAAAAACAGGAAACAAACACTCAGGACCTGGAAGCAGGCTGTGAGACCGGGGTGTGCCCAATACGATAGGTATGCTGATAACAATTAAAAGCTCCTCGGTTTCTTAAAGAAACGGGGAGCTTGTTTAAAGATAGACCAGGGAACCTGGGCCCCGCCCCCTGGTTAAGCCAATTGCTTGACAACATTGTTGATCCATTTGCCCGATAAAAAACGCTTGATACCCAACAGGAACTTATATACCTCTTCAAGATTGACCAGGATATAAACAACCAATAGTGGCAGCTGCAGCACCAGACCCCCGATAAACACCAACGGAACTGCAATGAACCACACACCCGTGGTATCGATAATCAGGCTGAAGGTCGCGTCTCCGCCGCTTCGAAGAATACCCACAATGTTGATCATATTGAAAATTTTAATTGGCATCATCAGGCCAAAAACCGATAGAATGCCTACTGCGCTGCGGTATACTTCCTCGGACACATTATAAATGGACAGCAGCACCCCGGAAGAAAGAAATACGATAAGCCCCAGTACCACACCCAGCAGCGGGCCAAGCAAGGCCAGCCGTTTTGCATACACGAAAGCGGTTTCTTCCTCGCCCTCGCCAATCTTGTTGCCAACCATGACGGCGCATGCATTGGCTATGCCATTGAACAAAACGAACGCAATTTTCTCAACCGCAGACGAAATGTTCACTGCCGCGAGTATATTGGTTCCCATCCGGCCATAGGCTACTGTATACATTGTAACGCCCAGAGACCATAAAACCTCATTTAATATTACCTTTACTGTCAGACGGAAGAAATGGGTGACAAATTCCCGGTTAAACCCGGTCAGTTCCTTGATCGAGGCTGCAGGGGGCAGCTTCATTGCATATACTGCACCAAGAATCATAAACATCTCGCACAGCCTGGCGATAACGGTGGCAAGGGCGGCTCCTTTTGCCTCCATGACGGGAAACCCAAGCTTACCGAAGATTAAAATGTAATTCAAAAGGGTGTTGACGGATAACGCGATAGCACTGGCGATGACCGGCAGCCTGGCTTGTCCGGTGCTGCGCAGGGTCGATGCAAAGCAAAAGCTGATCGAAGTGGGAATATAACAAAAACAAACCGTTGTAAGATACTCGCTTCCAATGCGGATCACCTCCGGATCCTTCGAGAAGATGGACAGAATTTGCTCCGGAATAAGTAAAATCGCGATCATCGCCAGAAATGAAACACAAATACTACAAATCAGGGAGAGCCCGAGCACCTTCCGAATGCTTGCCTCATCTCTTTTTCCCCAAAATTGAGCAATGAACACCGAAGAGCCGCTGCTAACACCAAAAAGAAAAAGAGATATCAAAAAAAATATCTGGTTTCCCAGCGCTACAGCGGCGATATTTGCTTCTCCAAGCTGGCCTACCATTACAGTGTCCACCAGGTTCAACGAGGTCATGATCAGGTTCTGCAATGCGATGGGTAACGCCAGCTGAATAAGGGTTTTATTAAATTCGCGGTCGCCGGTTAAATTTTTTATCATCTTATACTCCTGGGATTGATACAATAGCCTGCAGCTGACAGTACAGCGATAAAAAAGGCCATTACTTTTAATCATACCTATACAATATAGCAGGTGAACAAAGCTTATTGCAAGAAAAACAATTCACACAAAACCAATGATCTGTAACACTATTGATAAGCCCGCCATTATGTGAAATAAAATTGGATCTACACAAAGCATGAATAAAAGGCTATAGTATTTATGTACATCAATTTGATTGGGACCATAGGAGCACAGGCAAAATGAAAAAGGGCAGAATTATTTTATTCGCAGTGGTAATTATGGCTGCTGGAATCATAACAGGGGTATTTATTTTTAATGCATTGTGGACAGAAATGGATGCACCTGGTTTTTCGACTGTAGAGAATGAACCCGTTATTGACGATAATACACAACTTCCACCCGCCTCTGATCCACAGCGCGATAAGGGTATGAAGGCGGAGTTTAAAATAACAAACGAGCAAAAATATTATATGCCTCTTGCTGATGAGGGCGATATAAATGTCCTTTTGATCGGGGAGGATGCCGCCAGCGGGAACTGGGACACGATCATCATTGCATCGGTTTCCGAAAAGAACAAGAGGATCCGGGTGATCAATATCCCCAGGGACATTTATATGGATTACAACGAGGAAATATTGAGCCAACTGCGTGAAAAATCACCGAAGCTGTATGAGGCAAAAGGCTTTCAGAAAATTAACGCAGCCCATTCAGTTGGGGCGAAGATCGGTTATGAGGACGGCAAGGGTTATTTCGGAGACAGCCATATCGATTTTTTGGCTGATTTGATCTATGAAGTTTTTCAAATACCCATACATGATTATGCCTATGTGAACACAAAGGGCTTCAGAGATATTGTCGATCTGTTCGGAGGCGTGGACCTTGAAGTTCCGATTCGAATGAAATATGATGATCCCGAGCAGGCTCTTTATATTGATCTGCAACCAGGATATCAGCACTTAAACGCAGAACAGGCGGAATGGTTTGTCAGGTTTCGGCAGGGTTACGACAAAAACGGCGTATTTCAAAATTATGGTGAGCAGCTGCGCAAGGAAAACCAGAACAAATTTATTGAAGCTTTTTTTAAGCAGCATGTCACATTGAAGAACCTGGGCAAGGTAGATGAACTGACCAATCTTGTCAGCAAAAACGTACGCACCAGTGTCACAAATGTTAAAGCAATTGCTTCATACGTCAACTTGTTGCGCAAAGCTCTAAGCGGTAACTATGTTCAGGAGTCTTTGATCATTGAATTGAATGACTCTAAAAAAATAGATGGCGTATTCTTTGATATTTTACGCACCGAGTAATTTGCAGCAGCTTAAAGCATTTAATTCCAACCGTTAAAAGCCTAAAGATAGATTTCAGACCGCGGCAGCATTGTTTCACCTAGCGCAAAATAAAAATTGGGAAAGGTTTTTTTCATAAGCATCATACAAAGAGGCAAAATAACCGTATTATTGTGTAGTTGAACAAAATGAAACAAAAATAGCGTGGCACAGCTTCATCTGCAAGATGAATATTGGCAGTTCAACGGCAATAATTAAGAAAGGATGATATGAAGATGCTGAAGTATTTGGAGAAAACGCTCTACTTCGGGTTGGGATTGATTTCCTACTCTGCAGAGAAAGTGGAAGGCTTTGTGAACGAACTGGTTAAGAAGGGCGAGGTTGCTTCCGAAGATGCGAAGAACCTGGTCAATGAGCTGATTGAAAAAGGCGAAAGCCAGAAGGAAGCCATCAGAAAGTTTGTTGAGGAAGAGGTTGCCAAGATCCAGAAGAAGAAGCCCGATTTTGTCTCCAGGGACGAATTGAGAGAGATCATCAGGGAAGAGCTTGCCAAAAATCAGGAACCGAAAGAGGAAGAATAACCCTGATGGGAAGCTTTTACGATCAAAAGCCCTCCCATAGGATACGTGTTTTAAAGAAACATTTGAAGGTGGGAGTGTTTTGGCTGAACATTTGAAACGGTTACTTACAAGGCAAAACGGGGGGCGAAAGCCCCCCAATCCTATCTCACTGAGAAACCTTTCGGAGGACAGAAGCCGATGGAAAAGAGAATTGGCGTGGTCGGTATCGTGGTGGAGGATGTGACGGTCGCTGCCAGAATAAACTCCATTCTACACGAATATGCTGGTTTGATTCTTGGAAGGATGGGCGTCCCATACCGTGAAAGAAACATCAGCGTCATCTCTCTGATTGTTGAAGGAACAACCGATCAGATTGGGGCTATGACGGGCAGGCTGGGGAACCTTCCGGGTGTTAATGTAAAAAGTGCGTTATCAAAGGCGGGAGCATAAGAAAATCCTGAAAAATGGCTAATCTTCTTACAAAAATCATCCGATACCAAGTATAAGTGATCTCACTGCTTAACTCAAAGATATTCGTATTTTTTACATTTTTATCCATTTGGTTATGCTCCTGCTTAAACGATGTTTTTGTTACACTGAGAGCTATCAACAGTTATGATTAATCATCCGGTAATCATCAAAGTGTTCGCAACAGATTCCTTCCTCATAAGCGCCAGAATGGATTCCGGCATTCTGCGAAAACGGGCACTGTGAAAACTACCGGTATGCTGCATGGATATAAAGACAGAAACAGAAAGCTGCGATCAGGTATTTGGAAACCAGGGGTGGTTAGGAACAACACCCTGAAAAACGTAACATCAACAAAAAAGCTATGTTGGTGTTTCAACCTACTCATTGAGGTGTTTACAAATGAAAAAGGATAAGAACGTTTTTATTACTGCACTGCAGGCAATGGTAAGGTTCTGCTTAAAGCTTTTTTACCGGAAAAAGACCTTTAGGCGGAAAGCCATGCAGGAAATCAATTTTCTGGCCCCCAAATCCGATTATCTGAACGGGTATAAAAAGCGCAGGAAAAGCGCCTGATATTTATCACGAGAACAGGTTATTCCAATCAATTCAGAAGTTGCGAATCAACTTCTCTTTTCCCATAAAAAAGTATTTATTGACACTTCAACCCGAATAAAGATATAATGGTAGCAACAATCTGGAACAAACCCGCAGGCCTGCTCCAAGCATTTTGCTTACGGTTTTGTTTGTAAGGATCATATACAGTCGTCATCCGTGTGATCATGCAATTGCAATAAAACTGCCGCTTTTACAATTTGTTTTACCTTTCTTCACAGTATCAACCGACTTATGATAAATGACTACTACAGAAAGAACACCTTCTTGTTATTTTAATGCTACGAAAGAAATAAGCAAAATTGTATTGAATTATTATTCTATTTTTTATGTTTGGGTGGTATAACATGTATGCTGGTGTTTGGAGAAGGTTCTTTGCTAGTGTAATCGACAATTTCCTGTACTCTGTCGTCTACTTTTTATGGCTAATTATTCTGTTCCCGCAAAAAGGGCTGAACTTCTTTGATTCCTTTCGGACCATGCTGTATGAAGGGCAATTCATGTGGTTTATGTTCCAGTACATCCTGTTCCCATTAACAGCCCTGTGGCTGTATAATACCCTATTTGAATGTTCATCGATGCAGGGCACGCTTGGCAAGGCGCTGCTTGGCATCAAGGTTACAGACTCCAGGGGGGACAGGCTGGGGTTCCTGAAAGCTTCGTTAAGGTGCCTGTGCAAAGTCGTGGTTTCTCCATTGTCGATTGTGGGGCTATTCATGCCTTTGTTTACAAAGAAAAGGCAGGCCTTGCATGATATTCTTGCAGGTACTGTGGTTGTTCAGGGCGCCTATACCAAAGTAGACACAACCAAGGATCTTGAGGTTGAATTGTTGAAGGTACTCAACGAAGGTCACATCAAAACCTATGACGAGTTCCTTGAACGGAAAAAGCAGCTAGCGGGGGAATTAAGAAAAAAGGCTATTTAGAGCCAGGTAAACAGAAACTGCTTTACTAAAGCGCAAAAGCCATATTGGTTCTTTTGCGCTTTTTTACGCTGTTTTTTCCCTATTAAATAGGTTCTGTGCACTCTCCCGTTCTTTACAAAAGGAATAATCCGTATTACAATTAAGGTTAATCAGTGGAATAGAAGTAGCCTGTAGAATGGATCTGAAACCATTGTTTTTTTATGCCCTGACAGACCATTTCCAAAGGAATGATTAGGCTTGTACAAATCATGCGCATATGTTGCCGCATGCAAAAGCAAATGAAGGATATCTGGAATGGTGCTGCTGTTACCGAACAGGTAACGGCTAGCCAAACAGGATAAACCCGGGAGGGAATTTGTGGAAAGATATTTAACGAATTTTGATACAGGGACAATGCCAACAGAGCATTATGATGCCGTTATTATCGGCAGCGGCATAGCCGGGGTGTATACAGCCCTCCAGATGGAGCGTGAGGTTAAAATTGCCATTGTGACAAAAGAAACGCTGGAGATCAGCAATTCCGTTCTGGCACAGGGTGGTATCGCAGTTTCTCTGGACAAGGAAGACTCACCGACCTACCATTTCAAAGACACGCTTTATGCCGGTGCGGGCTTGTGTGATGAACAGACGGTGTGGGCTCTTGTGAACGAAGCAGCCGAAAACATCGGCATTTTATGCCGGTACGGCGTAAATTTTGATAGGAGCGAAAACCATCAGCTGGCCCTTTCACGGGAAGCCGCTCATAGCAAAAACCGGATTATCCACACAGGGGATGCAACCGGCAAGGAAGTCTGTGACACACTGATTGCGGCTGTTTTGAAATACCCAAATGTAAAAATTCATGAGCGGACCTTCGCCATAGACATCGTTACTCAGGACAATCAATGCAGAGGCCTGCTGGTTTATGACGAAGATTCCAAGGAAAAAAGGTTTCTGGCCTCAGACGCTGTTATTTGTGCTTCCGGTGGCTACGGGCAATTATATCACTACACCACCAACCCGCCGGTCGCCACAGGGGATGGTGCTGCGTTGGCACACCGTGCAGGCTGCAAGCTGATGGACCTGGAATTTGTTCAGTTCCACCCTACCGTCCTGTTTCACCCCGAAAATCGCTCTTTCCTGATTTCCGAGGCTGTTCGCGGGGAAGGGGCTATCCTGCTCAATGCAAATGGTGAGCGGTTCATGCCGGGTTATCACCCGATGGCCGAACTCGCACCCAGAGATGTGGTTTCCAGAGCAATTTTTGAAGAAATTCAGAAGAATGAAACCACCCATGTATTCTTGGATATTTCCCACAAGGATTCGGAATACTTAAGAAATCGTTTTCCAAACATTTATAAAACCTGTTTGGGTTATGGGATTGATATTACAAAGGATCGCATCCCGGTAGCGCCTGCAGAGCATTACTGCATGGGCGGAATACAGACGGATGCATGGGGCAGAACGGGGGTTGAAGGTTTCTATGCCTGTGGGGAAGCTGCCTGCAACGGGATTCATGGCGCAAACCGTCTTGCGAGCAACTCACTGCTTGAAGGCCTGGTCTTTGGAAAAAGGATTGCCCAGGAAGTGAGCCGGAATGTGTTTGAAAGGGAAGCCAAGGCAGTTACTCAACCCCGAACCCTTATTTTTCAGAAAACCTCTGGCGAACCACTGAAAAACACTGCTGCCCTGAAGGCACAAATTCGAAAGTTGATGACAAACAATGTCGGGATCATCCGCAATGAGGAAAAGCTTCAAAAAGCCATGACGCGGATTCTGGAGATCAAGGAACAGATACGGGGCAGGGAGTATTCCGACATTGAGCAATGGGAACTAATCAATATGGTCGCCTTGTCGGAGATGGTGATCAAATCTGCCCTTTTGCGCACCGAAAGCCGTGGAGCACATTACCGCACTGATTATCCGCAAACCGACGACATTCATTGGAAAAAGAACACTATCCTGTGAACGTCGCGGAGGTGTTTTGAGCGCCCGCGTTCCGGCCTTTGCACAAGCGCTCGTTGAATGAAATCAATAAGGAGGCCTGTTGCATGGAAAAATGGATGATACGGGAAGTTCTTGAAAGGGCATTTCGGGAAGATATGCCCATGGGGGACATTACGACAGATTGTACGGTTCCGTTGAATGAAAGCTCCCGTGCGTTTTTGATAACCAAACAGGAAGGCGTGGTCTGCGGCATGGAGATTGCGATGGAAGCATTCAAAATGCTCGATCCCAATGTCCGATTAACTCCTTTGGTACAGGATGGTGATTTTGTTGAAATCAAAACCCGTATTCTGGAGATCGAGGGCAACAGCAGGGCACTGCTGAAAGCTGAAAGAACAGCCCTGAACCTTCTGCAAAGGCTTAGTGGAATTGCTTCCATTACAAGGCTGTATGTGGAAAAAATCATCGGCTACAAAGCAAAGGTGGTGGATACCCGCAAAACCACAGCCGGCTTGCGGCTTTTTGAAAAGTACGCCGTCAGAACCGGCGGAGGCACCAACCACAGGTTCTCGCTGTCCGATGGAGTGCTGATCAAGGACAACCATATTAAAGCCGCCGGTGGAATATCCAAGGCAGTCCAGGCCGCAAGGGAAGCTATTCCCCATACGGTAAAGATAGAAGTAGAAACCGAAACGCTTCAGCAGGTTCAGGAAGCTCTGGACAGTGGAGCAGATATCATCATGCTCGATAACATGACCCCTGAAAAGATGACGGAAGCTGTTTCATTGATAGCGGGGAAGGCCATCACCGAAGCCTCCGGCAACATAACACTGGAAACCATTCAAAAGGTTGCCGCAACGGGTGTGGACATCATCTCGGCAGGTGCGCTGACCCATTCAGTCATGGCGATGGACATCAGTATGAGGTTTGAATAACAGACAGGAACCGACACCGTGTTGAAATTTGTCAATGCATGACATGAGGTTAGGTTGTATTGACATCCTGTGGACAAAACGGAAAACAATCCACAGAAACCACCCTCTTAAAAGACGAAAAAACGGAGCAAACCTACAAACGCTTGAAAATAAAGGGCTACAGCCATTTTCGGTTTTAAAAAAGTATCCACAGTCTTGTGGATACTTTTCATTGTTTTTGGCCCTGTTGCACTGTTTTCAGGTATAAGCACTGTGGATAAAACCATATGGAAACGTATGTTCAAAACGCGTCATCTCCTTTCCTGGGGATATGGAAGGGCGTGTGTCAGATCATAGTAAATCTCCTCGAAAACCGGGGTATAAAACAAAAGCTGCCTGTGACGTGAGTTTCCGCTGATCTGATTGCTGATAGCACCCTCCAATGTCAATGGTTCCGAACCGATTCGGAAAACCTTTGTTTCAATGTCCCAGGAAGAGAGCATGGAACTGGGAATAGGCACCACTTCATCATTTTCCAAAGCGATATTGCCCGTTTGAATGGTCTGATTCAGGCCTCTGTTGATAAAAGCCGGAAAGACCGAGGTGTACAGGGAGCTGGTTGGATACAGCTGTTCCAGAAACGGGGAGTTCAGGATCGCTGCACCAGCCTCAGCCCATGGCGTTCCATGGTGAGGAACAGTAATAAAGATAACCTTGTGAACATTTCTTTTTTGCAGATACGACGGCTGTGTCGTATAGTACCTGGTTACGAGCCCGCCCAGGCTGTGTGCCACGATATCCGCACGTTGCGCATAAATTCCCCTGTTCTTCAGCCCCACCATCAGATCGGATAATGCCTGGTCAAGCGATTCTGACATATCTGGCAAATTGGTATTGGTGTCATAATCCATTGAATCCACAAAAAGTGCCTTTCCTGAAAGGAAATTTTTCAGCGGAACCATGGATTCGGATGTATCTTGAAATCCGTGTACCAGAAGGACGGGAGGATTCGCCATTTTTCCTTCCCAGCGGATGGGTATGGCCTTCCTTGCACTGAACGCAATTGAAACCGGGGTTTCATCTTCCGGTTCCGCTCCTGTCTGCTGTTCAAACTGATAGGACTCCTGCGGAAATAAAGTAATTGTTACCTGCCCGTCCAAGCCGGTGACAGGATGAGCAGGTTTCATCATGGCTGAAAAATGGTTCAGCTGCACCTGGATACGAGAGTAGGGAACAGGCTTCTGATTGGAATCACAGAGCAGTACATTCACAACAAGCGGGGTGGTACCATCCGCACAGAACACGCTATAATCTTCGGGATACACCGAAAGATCCATCACAAGGCTATTTTTGCGCGCAAACAAGAGCGTTATTTTCGTTCTGAAGAAACCTGTCGGGATCTCTACAGAACAGAAAGCCACCAACCCAATGGTAAGATAAAGAAAAAATTTTTTTCGCAGTTTTATCATCATTCACCTGCATTTCACTGTAGAAACGTATTCCATTGAGGCAAAACGCATAACATTGTCAGGGAACCCTAAGGCACCAAAACGGAGTTTTTATGGATGAAATACAATGGTTCTCAGCGGAAACAGTGAAATTGCCATTCAATATTTCATTGCTATTAAGATAAGAATATCCACAGAGCATAAAAATCATCCCTGCATACATAATAAAAGCATTGTTCAGGATAAACTAAGGCCGAAAAGGAGATGATGCAATGAAAGTGCGAGATGTGATGACAAAATCCGTGGCAGTTATTCGCCCGGAAGCCACAATTAAAGAAGCGGCTACGATCATGCAGCAGCACAATGTGGGTTCCATACCGGTGGTTGATACAAACGGGCTTGTTGGAATTGTCACTGACAGGGATATTGTTGTCAGAAATATTGCAGCAGGGCAGGATCCTCAATCCACTCCGGTGAAAAATGTGATGACCTCACAGGTAACAACGGTGACACCGGATGAAGATGTTCGTGCAATTTCGCAAATGATGTCCACCCGTCAGATCAGAAGGGTTCCTGTTGTTGAAAACCAAAGGCTTGTCGGAATGGTATCCCTTGGGGACATTGCCACAACCGGCGCAACGAACATAGAAGCGTCGGAAGCACTGACGGAAATCAGTAAACCTTCAAAACCTTTGAAAACCATTGCGACCAAATAATAACACGCATAGACCGGCTTTTGCGGGTCATAATAACTGTGTACGCTGAAGAGTTGAGAGCAAGCTTACAAGGCTTCGTAACAGAAGCATTGAGGAGGGATATCATGAGCAGGCGGAACGGCATCATGTCTGAACACCTCAAGGAAGAGATTGCAAAGGAACTCGGTGTGTATCAGATTGTCAGAAATGATGGTTGGGGAGCTGTCTCCTCAAGGGACTGCGGAAATATGGTTAAGAAGGCCATCGAGATGGCCAACCGGAATTCCGTGTAGGTTCATCAGAACAAAACCTGCTGCAGTCGGGTCTTGAATGCCTGAACCGGCTTTTGTCATTTCAGTGTCATTGGAAACCTTGCTCTGCAAAGCTGTATAAGTTGTTGCAGGATGAAAGATGAAGTTAAATTCATTTTCATGAAGCATCAAGTGATTTGCAGCAGGCGTAATACCGGGAAACTCTATAGCGTACTTCGGGAAAGAGCATGGATTCATGCTCTTTCTTTTTGCCGTTAGTGAATACTCATAGTGGGAAGGAAGTTCCTTTCTGATTGAATAATCCGGAAATTTATGATAATCTAAGTCAATTGAGTATAGGATGGGAAATGAAGAGGCATGGTAAAACAAAGGTTTTCAGACATCAAAACACTTATTGTATTTTGCATCGGTCTGGCATTAATGATTTCCGGTTGTTCGAACAGAGCACCCATGCTTTCTCCACAAGATTATTCGCAAACCAGGTTGGAAGATGAAGAGCAACGGATAACACCCACCCCGGAATTAAACACAAGCAATGTAACCGACACCCTGAAAGAGAACAATTCCAGGCAGGAAGCGCCGGATATAACCACTGCGACTTCAAATATAATCCCAGACGGAAAAGAAGAGGAAACCCCCAGGGTTGAAATGGTAAAGCGTTTGGTCGATACCTTTGTAACCGATGAAGGCTTTCAGGGCAGTATACTTATCGCAGAAAAGGGAGAGATTCTTCTCCGGCAATCCTATGGTAAGGCAGACAGAGAAAAAGACATTGATAATGCAGTCGATACCAGATATATGATTGCATCCATGACAAAACAGTTTGCCGCAATGAGTATTTTAATCCTGCAGGAGCGGGGGATGCTTTCTGTAGATGATACTGTGGACAAATACCTTCCCAGCCTGCCCATGGGCGATAAGATCACGATTCATCAACTGCTGACGCATACCTCCGGGCTGCCGGTAGTACTTCCGGGATCAAGAGGAGACGGTTTCCTAAAAGCTTATCCGGGGGAGACAAACGAAGAAAAACTGTTGAATGCCATTGAAAACAAAGATATCTATATTGCTTTTCCCCCGCCAGGCAGTACATTCCGATACAGTGACATCAATTACATGATTGTTGGCCATATCGTGGAAAAAGCCTCCGGACTGTCTTTTGAAGAATTCTTAAAACAAAACATTTTCAACCCATTGGAGATGGTCAATACCGGTACGGGCTATTTCCCTGCTGAAAACACCAAATTGGCTATCGGGTATGGCCCGGAAGGAAACAAGATGGTCGAAGGTCTGTCCTGTGCAGATATGTCATATGGTGCGGGTTCAATGTATTCTACGGTAGAAGATATGTATAAGTGGGACAGGGCTTTATACACCGAAAAACTTGTAAGCAAACAAGCGCTTGACGATATGTTTACCTGCTACAATGGTATGTATGGTTACGGCTGGTGGTTCTCTGAAACGGACAAGGGCCTCCTTTACATTCATGGGGGAAGATTATTGAATGGGACCTTCTCAGGCTTTTATGTAAGAAACACAATAACGGATACCTGTGTGATTGTGTTGGGCAACGATGGTTTTCATGATGAAAAAAGAAATTTTGCCGAGCAGGTTACCATGGAGTTGATGAAGGAATAGCAAGGGCACCAACGGCTTTTTATAGATGCCTGTCATGGCATACATGCCGTAATTTGGCGGCTTCATGGGTATTGACATTTCTTTTGAGGCCATGGTATACTAACATAGCAATTTTGTGGAGAGATGGTCGAGTTGGTTTAAGGCACCGGTCTTGAAAACCGGCGTGGGTTCACGCTCACCCTGGGTTCGAATCCCAGTCTCTCCGCCAATTTTATATAATCATTATTTTGTTTGACACGGAGAAGTACTCAAGTCGGTCGAAGAGGCGCCCCTGCTAAGGGTGTAGGCCGTTAACGCGGCGCGAGAGTTCGAATCTCTCCTTCTCCGCCACATTTGTCTGAAACCCTTGAGAAATCAAGGGTTTCA